>CADAHK010000106.1:0-4717 GCA_902787725.1 uncultured Eubacteriales bacterium
ACAACCTCATGAAGGGCATGGACAACAACCGCGTCCCGAGACAGGGCCGTGTCCTGTATGTCGACCCGACGACAGGCAACCTGATCAAGAACGCGCAGGCAATCCAGCGTAACTACGCTGTACAGACCGGCGGATCGAATGTTTCTCGTATCGTAACATCTATCGATCAGGTCAAGATCGTCGATGGCATTCCGGAAGACATGATGAAGACTGTCTATGACTTCACGGACGGCTGGGAAGTCGATGATGATGCGAGACAGATCAACATGGTCCTCGTTCATCCGATGGGCGTCATCACTCCGGTTCACTATGAGTTCGCTCAGCTGGATCCGCCGAGTGCAGGCTCCCAGGGCAAGTACGAGTATTTCGAGGAGTCTTTCGAGGATGTCTTCATCCTTCCGAACAGACAGGCATGCATCGCGTTCAGTGTGGCTTCCCAGACTGGAACGTTCACAGCGGTTGCTTCACCGACCGGAAATCCGAAGACGCTCGGATACTATGAGAAGCAGGGCTCCGAGTACTTCCTGACGGAAGACACGTCTGTCGTATCCGGCAAGACTTACTACAGCAAGTCCTGATCTGCTGGTTATACGGCATTGTAATTCGCAATAAGAGGGCGCAAATCGCGCCCTCTGTTATTTTTTGAGGAGGTGAAAGCATGATTAAAGCCAGACTGCTCGGCAAAGTGGTCCGGATTGATGAGAGTGAGGCTCCGAAGTATAAGGCGATGGGGTACACGCTCAAAGACCTTGAGACCGGAAAGACAATCTGGGAACCTGAGGGGAAAGAAGATCTTCAGAAAGAAGTCACAGCTCTTCGCACCCAGCTTGATGAGCTTCAGCGTCAGCTCTACGCAGCTAACACCAAGACGGAGCGTATCGGACTCGATCTTGTTGAAGCGAAAAATAAAATCACCGTCCTTTCGCAGGCTAACCAGGTCCTTCAGGACGAGAACACGGAGCTGAAAGCGAAAGCTGAGGCGAAGAAAGGAAGAGTGGCCAAGAGCTCTTAAGGAGGGCGCATGGATCGACCGTATGTAGATTATGCCTTTTACACAGGCGAATTCTATGGCACAAAGATCCCAGAAGCGAGTTTTCCGTACTGGGCCAATAAAGCCAGCATGCGACTTGACACTGTAACGTTCGGAAGGATGGGGCGGTGGGAACAGTCGGAACTGCCGTCTGCCGCCTTTGATGCGTGCTGTGCGATCGCTGAGATCATGTATGACTGCGACCAGAGAGAGGCTGCGCTCCTTGCCGCCACAGGCAACGGCACAGTGAAATCCGAGAGCAACGACGGCTACAGCATCTCATATGCGGACATAAGCAGGTCTGATATAAAGGCGGATGCAGACAAGGACATTCGGTGTCAGGTCGTTGAATATCTGGGCCACACAGGCCTGCTCTTCAGAGGAAAATCGAAAGTGTGGGACGTATGATCACGAATGCAGATATCACGGTCTTTAACCGGGTGCTTTCCTCTGACAGGAGGGAAGTCTACATACCGACCTATATACAGGGCGTAGCATGGTACGATTCCCATGCATCATCGGACAGCGGGACAGCAAAGTCTGAGTCTTCCGACTATGTCGTAAGGGTTCCTGAATCCGCGACAGTGACAGGCGGGAAGACCTATGTACCAGCTGACGATTACAGGACGCTGTCCTCTTCGGAGAGGGAGGGGCACTGGACCATCCAGCTCGCCACGCTTGTCGCAAAGGGAACAGTCGTACTTCCGGAAGGGTCAACAACTATGGACGAGAGTTCAATCAGGAAATCCGGACATGAGGTGTTCAGTGTCTCGACATACGCAGATAATACCGTCCGCGGTACTGCTGCTGTGAGGCACTGGCGGATGGGGGGTGCGTAATGGCTGATATCAATGTGCCTGGGCCGGTACATTTTAGTGAAAACGGCATGGAAGGCACGTTCTCATGGTCGGCAAGTTTCTCTGCGAGGATAGGGAGTAACTTTTCCCAGGCGCAGAAATATGTCGATTCAGAAGTCCTGCGATACAGTGACCCAATGACGCCGAAGAAGAGTGGGATCTTGATCGGCAGTGGAAAGTCTGGCACTGTGCTCGGAAGTGGACTCGTACAGTACACCGCGATCTATGCAAGGTGGCAGTACTACCGCACATCGCAGACACGTCCATATGATGCGAACAGGGGCGGGAAGTGGTTCGAGAGGATGAAGGCGGCACATAAGGAAGACATCATGAACGGCGCGAAGAAGATCCTGGGTGGAGGAAGTATATGAGCAATCACATAATAGAAGCCCTTACAGACTACTTCATGGCTTGCCCGCTGCTCGAAGGTGGCGTCTTCCGGGTTGATTCCCTTGG
The DNA here is from genome assembly GCA_902787725.1 of uncultured Eubacteriales bacterium. Taxonomy (GTDB): domain Bacteria; phylum Bacillota; class Clostridia; order Peptostreptococcales; family Anaerovoracaceae; genus Lentihominibacter. The sequence continues at coordinate 2,344 of CADAHK010000106.1, forward strand.
AACGGATGCTGTTGAGTATGTTATTGAGACCGGAACCTTCACACCGCTCATCAGGCGGTATGTGAATGGCGATGAACTCAGGCAGTACCAGTTCTCATTCGGTTCCAGGGAATTCTACACGATGGACCGACTGCAGAACATCGCGAACAGCGGCTTCTATGAAGACCTCGCTGACTGGGTAGAAGAACAAAGCAGAATAGGTAACCTACCCGTCCTTCCGGATGGGATGACTGCGGACAGTATGGAAGTGATGTCCCCGGGTTACATATTCGATATGACAGGAAAGACCGCACGGTACCAGATGCCGATGCGGCTGGTTTACATTAAGGAGGTACCAAATTGAGTAGAGAACAGGCGATTCTCAGACATCAGTTTGCAGATTATCTTAACTGCGGGACGGCAGATAACCCGGACTGGCAGCTCATGGGCTATGGCTTCACGGCTATTAACGAGACGTTCGGAGCCAGCACAGAGAGCACAAAGTACGTGAACGACAAGGCGGAATCTACGGATGTAGTATCCTACTCATCCCAGTTCCCGTTCACGGCTCATATGATTAAGTCCGAAGTAGCAATTCAGGCGCTCTATAATGTCGGCCGCAACCATGTGACCGGCGATGGCACGATCTTCGAGTACGTCCGCGTCGAGCTCTGGGATGAAACAGAAACAGCGAACACATTCAAGGCCAGAAAGTTCGAGGTATCCGCTGAGGTATCCGAGATCTCCGGCGATAACAAGCAGGAGCTGTCCGGAAACCTTAACGGCAGAGGAGACCCGATCAACGGAACATTCAATACGACCACGAAGGCATTCACAGCGACTTAAGTACGCAAGGACCAGCCGGCAGAATGAAAGGGGGCTTAGGACATGGCCAGTATGACGTATAACGATGTGGAATTATCGATAGACCTCATGGACGCTGATGTGGTCGAGAGGTTCGAGAACGCTGTGCGCGAATGTGCGGAAGGCGTTAGTGACAAGAGTCAGTATGAGGGAAAGACAACAGCCCAGTGCATGCGCATCCAGTGCGCCCGTATTGACAAGTTCTTTGACGACGCTTTCGGTGACGGCACTGCTGCAAATCTTTTTGGTGGAAGGGCGAACCTGCGTGAGCATATGGATGCCTTCGGCATGGCAAACACGCTCGGAGAACAGATCTCTGCTGAGGCATACGGCCTGCTCGACAAATACACGTCGGACCGCGTAAATCGTCCTGAATCGGGAAAACAGAGGAAACCTCGCTATAACAACGAGTCCTATTATCATGGCAAGAGACGTAGAGATGTATGACGAGAACATCCTTTTGGATTATCCGCCAGATCACGTAACGATTGGAGACACGGAATACAGGATCAATTCTGACTTCCGCGTCTCCATTCTTTTTGAGTTATTGATATCTGATCCGGAAGTGCCTGATGACAGGAAGCTCCTGCAGGCCCTGAGGCTGTATTACGGCGATGATATACCGCCTGACATACCGGAGGCTATACGTATGATCAAGTGGTTCTACGGGGGCGGGAAGAAGCTGAAGGATGAAGAAAATAAGGCTGAGGATGAGGAAGAAAAAGCATCGGCAGAGCCGCCGAGCTTCTCATTCGAACATGACGCTCCATACATCTATTCAGCATTTCTGCAGCAATACGGTATCGACCTCGTTGAGGAAGACCTTCACTGGTGGAAATTCAGGGCGCTCCTCGTATCGCTCACGGAAGACTGCAAATTCGTGAAGATAATCGGTTACAGGACTATGGATATAGATCCCAAGCTGCCTGCAAAGCAGAGGGCTTTCTACGAAAAGATGAAGAGGGAGTACAGGTTACCCCTTTCCGAAGCAGAACAGAAGCGGGAGGACGCCATCGTCGCCGCCCTTATGGGCGATGGCAATGTGAGCGGGCTCCTTTGAAGCGATACATTAAGCCAGCGGTCATCGGTCGAAAAAGGATGGTGATGATATTTGGCTGATGGAACATTGAATTTTGATACCAAGATAAACCCGTCCGGTTTTCAGAGCGGCATCAACCAGATCAGCAGCATAGCCAGCACGGGCCTGAAGGCAACGACGTCGGCACTCGCGCTCGTCACGAAAGCAATCGTTAAAATCGGTACTTATTCAGTTGCCGCAGGAAGTGACTTTGAGGCATCGATGAGCAAGGTGCAGGCGATTGCCGGTCTTACATCAAAGGAAGCGGGCAGTGACTACGATATCCTGAAGAAGAAAGCGATGGAGGTCGCGAGTACAAGCAAGTTCACAGCAGCCGAAACAGCGGACGCACTGTCCTACATGGCAATGGCGGGCTGGCGGACAGAGGATATGACCGCAGGTCTTTCCAGTGTCGTGAATCTTGCGGCAGCTTCCGGACAGGACCTTGCGAGC
>CADAHK010000106.1:4765-6091 GCA_902787725.1 uncultured Eubacteriales bacterium
CTGCTCGACGAGATGGGCAACGAGATAAGCTACGCATCCCATTTTGCGGACATCCTGGCGACTGCATCTTCGAACTCCAACACGAACGTAGGCCTCATGGGCGAGACGTTCAAGTACGCAGCATCAATGGCAGGCACGCTCGGCTATTCGGCTGAGGACACAGCGCTTGCTATCGGACTTATGGCGAACAGCGGTATCAAAGGCAGTATGGCCGGTACCGCACTCAATACAATAATGACCCGGTTGTCTACGAACTCGCATGGCGCGAGAGACGCGATCGAGAAATTGGGCGTTTCCTTCTTCGATGAGAGCGGAAACGCCAGGGATTTCTCTGACGTGCTCGATGAGGTCAGGGAAGCCACAAAGAATATGACGAAAGCGGAGAAAGCGAACTTTGCGAACAAAGTCGCAGGCATGTACGCACAGAAGGGCTTCCTCGCGATCCTGAATGCATCCACGGAAGACTACGGCAAATTACAGGGAGCCATTGAAGACTGCGACGGTGCAGCTGAAGCAATGGCTGAAACGATGAATGACAATCTGAAGGGACAGCTGACAATGCTTGGCTCTCAGCTGAACATTCTCGGAGTGTCTATTTACGATTCACTGGATACGCCGATGAAGGACGCAGTCGCAACAGCTCGTAATCTGGCCCAGCAGCTCCAGGACGCTTTCAATGAAGGTGGACTGGATGGAATGATAAAAGCGACTGGCTCGGTCTTAGCGCAGGCTCTCACAAGCATGGCTCAGGCGGCACCGGGGCTCATCAACACCGCCCTGCAGGTATGCCAGTCGTTCATTTCTTCGCTCCTTGCGAACAAATCGCAGGTGGCGCAGGCTGGCACAGACTTAATCGTATCCCTGATTTCTGCGATCATGACGCTGACGGGTGATATGTGGAGCGCCGCGATAGAGCTTTTTGCTTCATTCCTTGAGGGCTTTGCCTCGAACTTTGACCAGCTCCTTGAATCCGCAGGCCAGATGGCCATGCAGATCATTGATGCATTGGTCGCAGCCGCGCCGTCCCTACTGTCTTCTGGAATTTCAATGGTCAGTTCACTGGTCCAAGGTGTGATGTCAGCCCTGCCACAGGTCGCCGCATCTGCGGTATCCATTCTTGGCCAGCTCACAGACGGAGTCACCGCGAACGCGCCACAGATGATAGCGGCCGGATTGGAAACACTTCTTCAGTTCTCAGGAAGCCTGCGCGAGAACGTCGGGCTCATTGTGGACGCCGGATTACAGCTGATACTGGCGCTCGGAAAATCGTTGGTCGATAGCTTGCCGGCCATCATAGCGACCGTGCCGACCATAGTGACCAACATA
>CADAHK010000107.1 GCA_902787725.1 uncultured Eubacteriales bacterium
CCGATTGTGCAAAAAATCCATTATTATCCATTTATTTCCTATTGCACGCTTTTGCGCGGTCCGCGGTCACTTTGTCGGGCAATTTGATGCCTGCAATTGCGCTCGGGGGCGGGTTGGGGTAAAATCTATCTTACGATGAACACGATAAACAGAAAAACCTACAGAATAATAACGTTCGGATGTCAGATGAACGAGCATGACTCGGAGGTCATCTCCGGCATGCTGTCCCAGCGCGGCTACATGGAGATGCCCGAGGCTGCGCAGGAGGCAGAAGCCGGGGTGGGCAGAATGGCAGATCCGGACATAATGATAATCAACACATGCAGCATCAGGGACAATGCGGACCAGCGGTTCTTTGGGACTCTGGGGCAGCTGAAGAAGATCAAGGCGCGCAAGCCTGATTTTGTGGTGTGCGTCTGCGGCTGCATGATGCAGCAGGAGCACATTACGACGAGAATCCGCAGAAGCTACCCGTGGGTCGATGTCATCTTCGGCACGCACAACATCCACGAGTTTCCGGACATGCTCGAAGAACTCTATGAAAACCGCGCAAAGGCAGCCGAAGCAGCAAAGGCAGACGATGCAAAGGAAGACGATGCAAAGGCAGCCGCGCCGCAGCCGGGCAGCTACGCCCGGGCGAAGCACGAGATCCGCAGCTCGAAGGATACGCGCGTTGACCGCATCTACGACGACGCGGATGAGATAGTAGAAGGGCTCCCGGCCAAGAGACTCTACGGGCACAAGAGCTTCGTGAACATCATGTTCGGGTGCAATAATTTCTGCTCGTACTGCATCGTTCCTTACACCAGGGGCAGGGAGAAGAGCAGATGTCCTGAGGACATCATCAGCGAAGTCAGAGGGCTTGTCGCGGACGGTGTTAAAGAGGTGACGCTGCTCGGGCAGAACGTCAACTCTTACCGCGGAGTCAGCAGGAGCACGGGTGCAGACGCGGAAGACTTCAAAAACGGCGAGTGGGACTTCACCGACCTCATCTACGCCCTGAACGACATCGATGGCCTGGAGAGGATAAGATTCATGACATCCCATCCGAAGGATCTTTCGGACAGGCTTATTGAAGCTTTTGCAAAATGCGAAAAACTGTGCAATTACATACACCTGCCGGTTCAGGCGGGAAGCAGCGAAGTGCTGAAGCGTATGAACCGCAGATACACGAGAGAAAAGTATCTGGAGCTGGTCAGAAAGCTGCGCGAGGCGGTGCCGGACATCGCCATCAGCACGGACATAATAGTAGGATTTCCGGGAGAGACGGAGGAGGACTTTGCGCAGACCCTTGAACTGGCAGAGGAAGTCCGCTACGACTCGGCCTTTACATTCCTCTATTCACCGCGTCCGGGAACGCCTGCGGCAGAATATGAAGACCAGATTCCGGAGCACGTGAAGCATGAGAGATTCAACCGTCTGGTCGAGACCATGAACAGAATCAGCGCTGAGAAGAACGCGGAATATGTGGGCAGAGTCTGCAGGGTTCTTGTCGACGGACCTGACAAGAAGGCCAGCGGAATGCTGAACGGCAGAACAGAAGAATTCAAACTTGTGGATTTCGAGGGGCCTGAGGAGATAACAGGACAGACAGTCGATGTCGAAATCACAGGATCAAACACATTCAGTCTGAGAGGCAGATTGCTATGAATATCAAACAGATAGCGAAAGCCGCAGGAGTATCTGTGGCAACAGTATCCAGGGTGCTGAACCACCCGGAGAGTGTAGCGCCGAAGACGAGAGAAAAGATACAGAAGATAATCGACGAGGAAGAGTACACTCCGAACTGGTTCGCCCAGGGACTCAACTTCAAAAGGACGAGAACCATAGGTCTGGTTCTCCCGCAGAACATCAACTCGGCCAACATGGAAGTGGCCAACGCGGTCGAGGAGGTAGCCCGCCAGAAAGGTTACATCACTCTCATCTGCAACATCGAAAAGGATCCGCGCAGAGAGAAGGAGTACATCAACCAGCTCATGACCAGAAAAGTGGACGGCCTGATTTTGCTTTACTCTACACTCAACGAGGAGTACGCCAGCTGGATCGAGGAGGAGAACGTACCGGCGGTCCTGATCGGCGAGACGAGGGCGCGCGACAACTGGGATTCGGTGTTCGTTGACTGCAGGGCCGGCGCGGCGGAGATGACGGCCCATCTTATCGAGTGCGGTCACAGGCGAATCGCGATGCTGTGCGGCAAGGACCCGGAGCCTGAAGCAAAGGCAATGCTGCAGGGCTACAAGAACGTTCTAAAGGCAAGCGGCATCAAAGTTGACGAGACGCTCATCTATCAGGTGAACAACAACATCGAAGGCGGATACATCGGCATGAAGAAGATGATCGGAAGGCTGCCTAAAAAGCCGGATGCTGTCTTTGCGTCAAGCGACGAGATCGCTTTCGGAGCCATGGATGCTCTGAAGGAGATGAAGCTGCGGGTGCCTGAAGACATCGCCGTAGCGGGCTTCGGAAACGATAGAATGTCGTCGCTCATGGAGCCGAAGGTCACGACGGTGGAACTGCCTTACAGAAAAATGGGAATATACGGAGCGAGAATGCTTTTTGACCAGATAGAAGAAAAGGAAGCGAAGAAAGAGCCGAAGGCCGAGAAGCGCAGACGCGCGAGAAAGATACAGCTTCAGACTAAGATGAGAGTCCGCAAATCCTGCGGCCACAGAGAGAGAATAGGAGAGATGTTCTGATGCTAGAAACTACATTCCTGGGAATGAAACTTCCAAATCCGGTAATGGTCGCGGCGGGTCCGTGGAACCGTGACGGCAAAGGCCTCAAGGAGTCACTTGAAGCGGGTGCCGGCGCGGTGGTGACGGAGAGCATAGTCAGCGACACCATGCTTGATGTCAGACCCCGCATTTCCTGCGACAGGCTGGGCGCCCAGAACATAAGGATGTACAGCGACATTCAGGTCGAAGGCTGGGAGAGGGAGATGGACATAGCCAAGTCGGCAGGCGGCGTGGTAATAGCAAGCGTCTCCGGTCACACGCCGTCGGAACTTGCTTATCTCGCCAGCAAGATGGAGAGATTCGGCGCCGACGCCATAGAGCTCAGCGTTTCAAATCCTGCCGCGGAATCCCTGGAGGTCGTGGCCTCACACGCGGACATTCTGTTCGACATGACGAAGGAAGTCGTGTCGGCGGTCAGCATACCTGTCATGGTCAAGCTGTCACAGAACACCACCAACATCTCCAAGGTCGCAAAGGCAGTAAAAGCCGCCGGAGGATCCGGCGTCACGGCCATAAACACAGTCAGAGGCATACTTGGAGTCGATCTTGAGAAGGCCGAACCGTCCCTTTCAACCTACGGAGGAATATCGGGCGAGTACATAAGGCCGCTGGGCCTGGCTTCCGTGGCGACAATAGCCCAGACGACGGATATTCCTATCTGCGGGGTGGGAGGAATAAGCTCTGCTGAGAACGCCCTGGAGTACATGATGCTCGGTGCGTCCACTGTTCAGGTGGGTACTGAGGTGATGATCAAGGGCAAGGAGTCAATCCGCAAGATAGTACAGAATTTAGAAATATGGGCACAAAATCATAACGTTAAAAACCTGTCCGAAATACGCGGGAAGGCCCTCGATAATCTCAAAGCCTTCGATGAAATGAAATTTGAGCCTGCGGTCAGTCACGCCAACGGCGTTCCCTGTAAGGAAAACTGCAATCTGTGCGTGAACGCATGCATGTATAATGCGATTTCCCGGAGCGGGGATTCGATCAGAATCGACAGGTCAAAATGCACGGGATGCGGCCTTTGCGCATCAATTTGTCCAGCAAAAAAGTTAAAAATAGACCTCTAAACGGCTAAAACCCCCTTGTATTTTCACAATTATGTAACTATAATATATTTGTCAAGTATGTAACCGGTTTCACTGATTTTTGAGCTAATAGCGAAACGGTAACGTATATATTAATTTCATCAAGTAAAAGGAGGATGAATCATGTATAAGTGTAGTTTAGAGAGAATGTCAGACAAGATTAAGACATTCGCACAGTTTGGTGATGCTGGCCACGGTGGAATCACTAGATATTCACTGTCACCGGAAGCTCACATGGCAAGAGATGAATTCGTTAAGAGAATGACTGCAATCGGCGCTAAGATCGAATGCGACGACTGCGCTTGCCTGTATGCAACACTGGAAGGCTCAGATCCGAACGCTAAGAGAATCGTCATGGGTTCACACTGCGACTCAGTAAAGAACGGCGGTAACTATGACGGTATCGAAGGTGTTATGACTGGTATGGAAGTACTGGAAACAGTAGCAGCTGAGAACATTCCTCATAAACACCCTCTCACAGCTATGATCTGGACTAACGAAGAAGGTTCACTGTATCCACCAGCAATGATGGTATCAGGAATCATCTGCTATGACTATCTGCCGGATTATCTGAAGCCAAACTTCGAATATGACAACATGATGGCTTCAAAGCCGATGGACAAGTCAGAGTTCGCTAACTTCGGAGAAGCTCTCGCAGCATCCAAGTACAAAGGCGACAAGGCTAACAGAATCAGCCCTGACAAGTACTGCGCAATGTTCGAGACTCACCTCGAGCAGGGACCTATCCTCGAGGATAACGGCAACGAAATCGGTGCTGTACAGCTCGTAATGGGTATGTTCAACTACAGAGTAAGATTCCACGGATTCACAGCTCACGCTGGTACATTCCCAATGGCTAAGAGAAGCTGCATGAGAGATATGACGCTTACAACAAGGAACTCTTAGAGAGCGGCGAAAGCGAATATGAATTCGTATTCACTACTGGTGAGATTTATGTACACCCTTGCATCCACACCTGCATTCCTGACGAAGCAGAGTTCTCACTGGATGTAAGACACCCTGACCAGAAGGTTCTTGACAAGTGCATGGATATCCTGAAGGAGATGGCTGGTGAGATGTATCAGCAGTGCACTTGTGACATAGAAGAACAGTGGAAGAGAGATCCAGTACCATTCGACTCAAGACTGATCGGATTCGTAGAAGAATCAATGGACGAGATGGGTGCTAAGTGGCAGAAGATCCTGTCAGGCGCTGGCCATGACGCTCAGTTCTGCGCTTACATGATCCCTACTACAATGATCTTCTCAAGAACTAAGGACGGTCTGTCACACTGCGAGCCTGAACACGTTTCAGACGAAGACTGCACAGCTGCTGCTACTGCAACTCTGAACGCAGTTCTGAAGTGCGACGCTTCACCTGAGTTCTAGTCAGAACAATTTTAGAGACTAATACGCAAACTGACGGAAAACCTCTTTTCCGCCAGTTTGCTATCTAAGGACACCGTCCTTGGAGAGGCACCTGAAAAGGAGGAATCAAATTGAGTAAAGTAGTAAAAGCAAAGTACACTGCTGAAGCTGTTCAGGGATTCACTCACAGGACAGCTTTAGAAGAAGCAGCAAGATGTCTGCTTTGCCACGACGCACCATGCAGCAAGGGCTGCCCGGCAGGAACTGATCCTGCTAAGTTCATCAGATCGATCAGATTCAGAAACGTCAAGGGCGCTGCTGAAACGATCAGAGAGAACAACGTTCTCGGCGGAACCTGCGCAAGAGTATGTCCTTATGACAACCTCTGCGAGGAAGCCTGCTCGAGATGCGGCATAGACAAGCCTATCGAAATCGGTAAGCTGCAGAGATACGCCATCGAACAGGAGAAACTGTTCAAGATGAAGACTCTGCAGGCGCCTGCCGAAAAGAAGGCTGCCAAGATCGCCTGCGTAGGTGCGGGTCCTGCATCACTGGCATGCGCTGCTGAACTGGCTAAGGCCGGTTACAAAGTAACGATTTTCGAAAGAGAAGCAAAAGCAGGCGGAGTATTGACTTATGGCATTACTCCATCAAGACTCCCTCAGGCAGTAGTTGATCACGATATCGCTCAGGTCAAGGGCCTCGGCGTTAAGTTCGTATTCAACAAAGAAGCAAAGGCTGAAGATCTGCAACCATTCGATGCTGTATTCGTAGGCGCTGGCCTCTGGAAGCCAAGCCTTGACGCTCATGGATTCAAGGGCGCAAACCTGAAGGGCGTATATTCAGCGATCGATTTCCTGAAAGAAGCAAGAACTAAGAAAAAAGACTTCGATCCTGGCAATAGAGTTGTCGTAGTTGGCGGCGGCGACGTTGCAATCGACTGCGCGGTAACAGCTAAGCTGCTCGGCGCGGACGACGTAAGAATCCTCTACAGAAGATCAATCGAAGAAGCTCCTGCAAACATCAATGAATTCCACTATGCTCTGTCACTGGGTGCTGAAGACTGTTGAGGCAGCCGGATTCTATGACAAGAAGGCCAAGGCTGAATTCAGCTGTGATTCGCTGGTATTCGCGACAGGCCAGAAGCCGGAAGATATGGCTGCAATCGGCGAGTTCGATCTGGACAAGAAGGGCCTGATTGGCGTCAAGAAGGGCGGAAAAGCAGGCGGCAAGTTCTTCGCTGGCGGCGATATCGTCAACGGCGGCAAGACGGTTGTTGAAGCTGTAGCAGAAGGCAAGGAAGCA
>CADAHK010000108.1 GCA_902787725.1 uncultured Eubacteriales bacterium
ACCGAACCGTTCTTGTACATGGTCCTCAGACGCACTCCCAGTTCCTCGTTCTGCTTGTCGACCTTCTTCTGGGCTTCGTCAAGATCCTTCTTCAGCTTATCGAGCTTTACCTCAGAAACTTCAATCTGGTCGTTCAGCTGATATATCTCCTTCTCCAGACTGTTTATCTGTGAGGAGAGATTCTTTTCTTTCTCTTTTCCCTTCTTGAGCTCATCCTGTTTCTGTTCAATTTCCTCCTGAAGCTCCGAAAGCGGCTTGGCGTAGACGCTCGTGGTACTGAAACAGAAGCTCATGGCGAGAATCAATGAAATTATTACTGCTGCTTTTTTTCTCATGTTCTGTGAACCTTCCGTTGTCCCCTATGCGTCGAGGAACTTTCTCATGGAAATAATACTTCCGCAGGATCCTATGCTGACTCCGAGAGCCAGGAAAATCCACGCGAAGTTGTAAATAAGGAACCCTACAGGGACCATAGGCATCGACAGCATCTTGTAGACCTGATCAGCCATTATGTCAACCAGCTGATTGTATACCAGATATGTGATGATCAATGCTATCGCCGCCGATATTACTCCGATCAGTATGCCCTCTACCAGGAACGGACCTCTTATGAACCAGTTCGTGGCTCCGACATACTTCATGATGCTGATTTCCTCCGCCCTGTTGAACACCGTAAGCTTGATGGTGTTTGATACGACGATTATCGAAACGATGATCAGGAACAGCATTATGACCATTGATGCTATCTTAATGAAATCCGTGGCTCTGAGGAGCTTGTCAACAGTGCTCTTGTAGTACTTGACATCCTCAATGCCTTCATAGGTTGCCGCGTGTTCAGCAAGAGCATCCGCCTTCTCTAGGTCATCTATCTTTATTACGACTGAATTCGGCAGCGGGTTGTCCTTCAGACTGTCAAGAAGGTAACCGTTGTCGCCCCATCTGGCCTTGAATTCAGCCATTGCTTCGTCCTTGCTCTTGTAGAAGGCGTCCGCTACGCCCTCCTGCTGCTTCATGTCGTCGATCATTACGTTGGCCTGATCCTGGGTGGTCTCATCCAGGAGGAAGATCTCAATGGAGTCGTAGTCTCCCTTGATTGTCTCAGCCGCAGAGTTGACGTTGATGAAAAGAATGAAGAACAGGCTGAGTATCAGAAGCATGCATGTAATCGCGAATATGGATATTATGGACATGCTCCTGTTTCTTCCGAACTGTATGAACGCCTGCTTGATTGTGTATGAAAGAGTCTTCATCAGCTGCGGCCTCCTCTCCGGAAGCCCGCCTTGAATGTTCCGCGGGATTTCATAGGCATCGTATCAAAGGCGCTCGTAGCGTCCTCGAGCGCTTCCTTGTATCCATACATGCCTGTTTCGTCGCGGACTATGCGGCCTTTTTCGATGGCGATTACTCGTTTCTCCATCTTATCCACTATGTCCTTGGCGTGGGTAACCATGACGATTGTGGTTCCCAGCTGATTGATCTGATTTAGAAGCTGCATGATTTCCCATGCTGTATCAGGGTCGAGATTTCCTGTCGGCTCGTCAGCTATCAGGATTTTTGGCCTGTTTACAATGGCGCGGGCGATCGCGACACGCTGCTGCTCTCCGGCGGACAGCTCGTCGGGATACTTGTTTGCCTTGTCCGATATTCCCATCATGGACAGAACCTGAGGAACCTGCTTTTTTATGGCCCTTTTCGGTCTGTGGATTATCTCCATTGCAAAGGCAACATTCTCGTATACAGTCTTCTTAGGCAAAAGCCTGAAGTCCTGGAACACGATTCCAATGTTCCTCCTGAGCTTAGGGATGTTTCTGGCTGACATGGCGGTTACATTCTGTCCTTTGACCATGATTTTACCAAGGTCAGCGTCAATCTCCTTCAATATGAGCTTTACGAAAGTGGACTTTCCTGCGCCGCTGGGGCCGACCAGAAATACGAAGTCACCCTCATTGATTTTTACCGAAACGTCATCCAGTCCGATATTGGACTTATAACGTTTCGTTACATTCTGAAATTCGATCATTAATACTCCTTTTACAGTACCTTTCTTGCTACTTCCGCAATATCGTCTGCTGTCATGTTGTATTTAGCCAGCAGCTGGTCAGGCTTGCCTGACTCTCCGAATGTATCCTGCTGCCCAACCATTGCCATCCTGCACGGATGCTCTTTTACTACCACCTGCGCAACAGCGTCACCCAGTCCTCCGATAACACCGTGCTCCTCGGCAGTAACTATGGCGCCTGTCTCTTCGGCAGCCTTAATGATTATTTCTTCATCAATAGGCTTGATTGTGTGTATGTCGATCACTCTGGCGTCAATGCCTTCCTCAGCCAGCATTACTGCGGCGTCGTAGGCCGCGCTGACCATTATTCCCGTAGCGATTATGGTAACGTCCTTACCGTCGCGGATCAGATTGCCTTTGCCCAGGGTAATCTCATCGTCCTCACCGTAGAATACCGGTACGGCCGCTCTGCCTACTCTGAAGTAGCACGGTCCGTCCATCTCTACAATCTGCCTGAGCAGCTTCTTCGTTGCTACAGCGTCAGACGGATTGACTACTGTCATTCCCGGAATCGTTCTCATGAGAGCGATGTCTTCGAAAGTCTGGTGGCTTGCGCCGTCCTCGCCTACTGTTATTCCGGCGTGTGAAGCGCACACCTTGACGTTGGCTCCCGTGTATCCGATTGAATTTCTTATCACTTCAAAGGCTCTGCCTGTAGCGAACATTGCGAAAGTGCTGGCGCAGACGATTTTGCCGCTGAGCGCCAGACCGGCAGCCGCACCGTACATGTTCTGCTCCGCGATACCCATGTTGAAGAATCTCTCAGGAAATTCCTTGGCGAACATGGCGGTCTTCGTGGAACCTGAGAGGTCCGCGTCCATGACTACCAGATTGTCATGCTCCTTGCCGAGTTCAACGAGCGCCTCGCCGTAAGCCTGTCTTGTTGCGATTTTATCAGCCATTTTATTTCTCCTTATCAAAGCGCAGCTTTGGCTGCTTCAAGTTCCTCGAGGGCCTGCTGTGTCTGTTCATCGTTCGGGGCCTTGCCGTGCCATCCGGCCTGGTCTTCCATGAACGATACGCCCTTGCCCTTAACTGTTTCGGCTACAATGACAGTCGGTTTGCCTTTGCACTGTCTTGCTTTTGCGAATGCGTCCTTTATCTGGTCCATGTCGTGGCCGTCGATTTCTATTACATTCCATCCGAAACCAGCGAACTTGGCGCCTACCGGCGACACCTTCATGACATCGTCGTTTCTGCCGTCGATCTGCAGACCGTTGTGGTCTACTATCGCAACCAGATTATCGAGACCGTAGTGAGCAGATGACATTGCCGCTTCCCAGATAAGACCTTCCTGAAGCTCTCCGTCGCCCAGGACAGCGTAGATTCTGCCCGGATCATTATCCAGCTTGTTGGCCATGGCCATTCCCGCCGCAGCGCTGAAGCCCTGTCCAAGTGACCCCGTCGCCATCTCGATACCCGGAATCTTCATGTTCGGATGGCCCTGGAATTTCGAGCCGATTTTGCGCAGAGTCTCTGTAAACTCATCCATGCTGAAGTATCCCTTGAGCGCCATTGCAGAAAGCTGCGCCGGGCCAGCGTGCCCTTTTGAAAATACGCATTTGTCCCTGCCCTTGAGCCCCGGATCCTTCGGATCGATGTTCATTTCATCGAAATACAGTGCAGTAACTATGTCTGTAGCAGAAAGCGATCCGCCCGGATGACCCGAACCCGCATTGTGAAGCGCCTTGATGACGCCTATGCGCACGTCTGCCGCAGCCTTTTTCAGTTCTCTGGTGTCCATACGCCGGTTTCCTCCAAATATTGTTTATAGATACGTAAAAAAACTCGCTATATCACAAGATATAGTATACAACAAAGGAACTTCCATTACAACAGAAGTTCCTTGAAAATCACGCACTCTTCACAATTTATTTCGTGTTTTTACTCGGTATTCACAGCGCGTTGAAGGCCGATGCCACCGCGTCGGCTATGTCCGCTGAAGTCATTCCGTACTCGCCTATGTTATCTGCGGCGATATCGCCCGCCACGCCGTGCAGGAACGCTGCGGCGCAGACCCTGTCAAGCGGATCCGCTGTCAGATGCTTCTGAGCCAACAGCGACGTTATGATTCCGCTGAGAACGTCTCCGCTGCCTCCCGTTGCCATGCCTGGATTGCCTGTAGGGTTCATGTACGTATCCGCGCCGTCAGATATCAGCGTCTGCAGACCCTTGAGAAGCACAATGGCTCCTGTAGCTTTCGACAGCGTCTTCACAGTACCCTCTCTGCCGAGCTTACTGTATGATTCGAGCCCAAGGCTTTCGAGCATTCTGCCCGCTTCGCCCGGATGCGGTGTGAATACCGTAACGCCGCCGCGGTCTTTTATCTCACTGAGCGCTCCGTATCTGCAAAGGCAGTTTATCCCGTCCGCGTCTATCACAAGCGACCCGCTGTAGTCATTCAGTACTCTGTAAAGAAGCGACATGGCCTCTTCTTCCGTGCCGATTCCGGGACCAATGCAGATTGCGTCGTAGACGTTCAGGTCAGCACTCGCCGCTTCTTCCCTGTCTATGCACATGGCTTCGGGAACTGATATCTGCAGTATCGTAAACAGTTCGTCCGGTACTGATACCTTGACGAGTCCCGCACCGGAATAGAGAGTGCCTCTGGCAGCAAGCACAGCAGC
>CADAHK010000109.1 GCA_902787725.1 uncultured Eubacteriales bacterium
TAGTACCTGTATGTCGTGCTCTGTATGATAGGCATGTTCTGCGGAGCTCCGCTTTCAGCCTTGTATGCGCCGTGCACACATTTAGTTTCAAACTTGTTGTCTTTCATTTCTTTCATTGTCTGTTTTCCTGCCTTTGCTTATTAATTAAACACCCAGTTTCTTCTCAGCCGCCTGCTCGTAGTCCACGTGCATGAAGCTGCCTGTTGAAACGGCCAGACAGCTGCCTGTCTCTTCGTCGTAAGCCTTCGCTATGAGTCTGATCACGCGTCTTCCTACCTGGACCGCTTCTGACTCAATAATGAACGACTTGCCTCTGAACGGCTTGAGAAAACTGATGGTCATGTCCGATGTCGAAACACTGCCGTCGGTCAGCGCGATGGCGTTGATTCCCATTGTAGTATCCATCATGGCTGAAATTACGCCTCCGTGCACCTCGCCGCGGCCGTTGTCCTCCCATTTGTACTTTTTGTATCTGACCTTGCACGTCATCTTCTCCGGATCGCACTCAACATACTGCGGGTCGATCATGTCGTTGAGCATGCCGAAGCCGTAGCCCTTGATCTCTCCGATTATGTCCTTGACTCTCTTCTCAAAATCCGGTCTGATGTTGCTTTTGTTTGTCATTATTACATGACCTCCTGTCCTTTCATATCACGCACCATTATACAACAAATCTGCCTGTCAGTGCGCTATATTCCAAGATATTATTTCATCTTCGTAACTCTCGAGCCCGTAGATGTAATCATCTATGAACAGACACCTGTCGATGCACTTCTCACCCTTGTAATTGTTCATCTCCTCGAGCATGTTTCCGGAGACTCTGAACTGGATCACTCCGCCTGTATCGTTATCCCAAACTGAGTAAGGAACCGCGTACCAGCCCTCGCTGCTGTTCACCGTCAGCGCCCTGTGGTCGTACTGTACGTTGCTGGAGTAGTCCATGTACGTCATGCTGTCGAGCACCTCAGGCTTCTCCGGATCGCTAATGTCGAAGAGCGCTATCTTGACGCCGTTTTCGACTTCGCCGAACTCTCCTTCTGAGGTGGCTGTTCCGATTCCGATGATCTTATCTTCCCCTTCAGGAAGCAGCAGCGATGAGAATCCCGTTATCTCCACGTTTCCGCGCATCTCAGGCTTCTCCGGATCGCTGAGGTCGATGACGAACAGCGGATCCGTCTGTTTGTAAGTGATAACATAGGCGGTATCACCCAGATATCTCACGGCCTTTATCTGTTCCCCGGCGGCGAAGCCCTTGACCTTGCCGCAGACCTCCATGTCTTCGTCCAGAACGTAGAGATAGTTAACGTCATGCCCTTTGACGCGGGCCGTGGTTGCTATTCTGAAGTATCCGTCCTTCTCATCCATGGAGAACTGATTCAGCACGCTTCCGCGGACGGAGCCCTGTTTCGCAAAGGCAACCTTGCCTTTGCTTATCTCGGCTTTCATGATTGAAGTCCGTTCGTCCGAAACCGCGCCGTCCATGCTGCCGTAGTTAAGCCTGTAGTCCGTAAGGTATATGCTTCTGCCGCTGCAGTAGATGTCATCGGATGTGCCGAGAACCGCGCGGGTGTTTGTCTTCAGTTTGCCTTTGGCCGAATCCACTTTCACAGACCCTATGACCGCGTATGCGCGGCTCTGAGGGGTCGGGAAGCAGCATATGTGATTTGCCTTGAGCTTGTCCATCTCGCCTCCGGTACCGGCCAGCGGCACGATTCTCCTGTCTCCCCTGTTCAGATAGTCCGTTGAAATCATGTACAGGTATCCGTCAGTAACTCTGGCGGATACAAGGCTTCCGCTCTGTCCGTATTTCCCGACGAGCTTCGGCTTCTCAGGGTTAGAAACGTCATAAATACACGCTGTGGAATTAATGACCTGGGTCGGAGTATAGTATTCGTCGGGATCGCCGAAATCCGTTCCAACGACTACGAGTCTGCCGCCGGACAGAAAGATGCTGTCCGCGGAAATGCCCATTTCCTCTTCGGGGATTACCGCGGCGTCGACCGCCTTGCCGTTTTCAACCTTCGCGATAATCACGTCGTAACTCGATCTGGAAGTGTAGTATATGTATTTCCCGTCGGTCTTGATGATATCCGCCTCGTCCACCCCTTCAACCTGGATGTAGGTGTCCGAGAACTCGGCGGACTTTGCGTCTCCGCCTTCTGCGTTCGCTTCAGGGCCTGCTCCCATGGCAGGGGCTTCTGCCATGTTCCCGTCCGGTGCTTCGGCAATGTCCTCTTCAACGATTACGTCGCCTCCGTAGGTGTGGAACATCGGCTCATCGTCCTTGATACTTCCGAGCACCTTCTCAATCTGGCCGTAGTTATCAAAAACCCTGATCTCGTCGCCGTTCCAATCTCCGCCGTCTGACCTGTCGTATGACAGTACGCCTATAACCGCCGCCGCAAAGACTGCGAAAGCGATTCCTGCAGCTATTCTCTTTTTCATAACGCTATTTGTCCTTTCTCCTTTTATCGATGATATAGATCACGACAATAGCGATAATGATGACTATGGCGAATGCATTCATTCCGAAAAAATCTGAAAACATTATGCCTTCCTCCCTTTATAACAAGTGAGCCGCGATCACGCACCATACAGGCGGAACTATGAGCGCAGGAAGGAAGTTGACCGTCCTGCAGTCCTTGAGTCCCAGTATGCCTATTCCCGACATTGCTATCAGGAATCCGCCTACGATGCTCAGCTCACACATCATCGTATCTGTAATGAAGTTCCCCAGAAGAAGAGTCAGCGCGTATATGCCTCCCTGCCAGCAGAAGAGCACTACAGCAGCCAGACACATGCCCACGCCGTAGGTCGTCGCCAGCGCCATGGCCGTCACAAGATCCAACGTGGCGTTCGTGAAAAGGAAGGTATGATCCTGATACAAAGCGCTCTGTACAGGCCCCAGAATCGACAGTGTGCCTATGCAGAAGAGCAGGCATCCCGTCACGATGCCCTCTCCCAGTCTGGCGTCGCCGTTTCCCTTCTTTGAGGTGACCCGGTCCACTCTTTCCTGAAGCTGCAGCAGCGTGCCCACAGCTCCTCCCAGAGCAAGGCTGACTATGAACAGTACGGGATACTGGCTGTTCGGCATGTTCTGCACGACCGCGTTTATCCCCAGCCCAAAGGCAGCCAGGCCCATGGCAGTGAACAGGGCCTCGTTTATCCTCTCGCTTATGATTTTTTTGAAGAGTCCTCCGATGAGGCTGCCGACGATAATCGTGCCGACATTCACGAAAGTGCCTATCACCTGTTCTTTTCTCCTCTGAATCTTCTGATACGCTTGTATATTACGCAGCCCGCGAACAGCAGGCCGATGTATCCGAGTATTGTATATATCCTTCCAACGAGAGCCGCGAAAGGCAGCAGCCCCAGCAGGAACGCCGCTACGCACACGCACGCCGCGAACACGCGGCTCTTCGCGCTCCCCTGCTCAACGAACTTCTCGCTAACCGTCCAGAGCATGGCGCTGCAAGACGAGAATATTCCCATTATGAGTATTATGCTGAACACCGCTCCCAGGGAGTATGATATCTTCCTCGTCAGGTACAGCGTCGGCACATCCTGTACCGCCGTCTGTCCGATGTCGGTGAGCATGGCGCAGTTCATCAGCAGTATCGCCGCCATCAGGGCTATGGTTCCGATTATGGCTCCCCAAAAGGCTTCCTTTACTGTCCCGGCTGATCTTCCCAGAGCCGAGTAATACTTTGACCCTCCGCTAAGGTTGTAGGATATGTACAGCAGCCCCGAAAGCCACGGGAAAGGCACCGGCTGTTTCGCCTCCATCTCATTCGGATAGTCATTTACAAAGGCAAGACCGCCCCAGTCGCGGAACAGGGTTATCGCTCCTATTACGACAGTGAACGCTATTATTGCCGGTCCTATGAAGGAGACCACGCGTATGAATCTCTGAAAGCCCGCAATGTACGCAGTCAGAGCGGCAGCCGCCATAATGAGCGCCCCCACATAGTGGTTCAGCCCGTAGTATTCGTGAAGCGTGGCGCCTGCTCCGGATATGAGTATGATCATTCCGGCAAACATGCTGACCGGCAGGAACCAGTCATAAAAAAGCCCCAGACGCCTTCCGCAGAAGTACTGAAAGTGGCTTTCCTCCCCGTTCTCGAAGCCGGCCTGGAGTATCATTGGCCCTATGAGCAGAAAGCCTATCAGGTTCATGCCAATAAGTATAACACTCGTATATCCGTAACTTGTGAAGAATTGGAGAATTTCCTGTCCAGTTGCGAATCCCGAGCCCATTACCCATGCCACATAGGCACCTGCTATCTTAATGACTGTTCCTTTGCTGCTTCTCATTTCTTTCATATTTATCACAGAGTGATAATAACATAATGGACTGCGTTCTTTCAAGAAATTACTGTTGACAAATGCTCCCTGCCGCGTGTATACTTTCAATGTTGCGACGTACGGCGGAAGTGCGTCGTGAAGTGTTAAAATAATTCGCCGATGCCTTTCGGCGCAGGCGTGCACATAATCTGGCACGAAGGAGGTGTAACAATGGCAGTACCTAAGAGAAAAACTTCAAAAGCAAAGACTCACCAGAGAAAGGCAGCTAACATGAAGAAGAAGGCTCCTGGCATTTCGATTTGTCC
>CADAHK010000110.1 GCA_902787725.1 uncultured Eubacteriales bacterium
GCAGAAGCTTTCAAGTTCCAGGTCAAGGACATGGACAAGAAGAGCGTTCTCATCGAGGCAACCCGCACGGAGGCCAAGAACGACTCCATTCTGCGCGCCGTCAACGAGCGCTTCAAGAACATCGAAGTCGTACGCGGCGGCCCGGTTGCAATAGAGTCGATTTCGATGCAGGATCGTTAGGGCAGGCAAAAGCAACAGCAACCATAACAACCAGCAACCATAACAGATAAGGAGGCCAATGGCCTCCTTTTTTAGCGGGACTGCAGGAAGATATGAAAACAGTTGTTGCAATTATATGGGAATGATGTAAAATATTAACAGGTTAATAGCGCGGCAGGGTGTTGGAAATCAAGGAGGTGTTGGAGATGAGGATGAATCAGATGCCGGCGGGGGAAAAGCCGAGGGAGAAGCTGCTCAGGGATGGGCCTGAAGGTCTGTCGACTGTTGAAGTGCTCGCTGTGATCCTGGGCACGGGAACAAGATCGAAATCGGTGATGGATCTGGCCGGTGATGTGCTCGCCATGGACGCGAGGGGGCTCAGGTATCTGGCCGAGTGCAGCCCGGAGGAGCTGAAGAAGATTTCCGGAATGGGAGACGCGAAGGTGTGCGTTCTGATGGCGGCTTTGGAACTGGGAAAGAGACTTTCTTGTCTGCCGGCGGAGGAGAGGGTGAGGATAAAGTGCTCCGCCGACATTGCGAATCTCTTCATGGAGCGGCTCAGGTATGAGAAAAAGGAGCACTTCAAGTGTCTGCTGATAAATTCAAGGGGCGAGATACTTGAAGAGAACGAGGTGTCCGTCGGCGATTTGAATTCCTCGGCCAGCCATCCGAGGGAAGTTTTCAGTCCGGCGGTGCGGAGAAGCGCGGGCTCGGTTGCCTTTGTACATAACCATCCGAGCGGGGATCCCGAACCTTCCGCGGCGGACATCAATTCCACGCGGCGGCTGGTGGAGGTAGGGGAGCTTCTGGGCATTCCGGTAATCGACCACATAATAATCGGAGACGGCAGCTATGTCAGCATGAAAGGACTCGGATATATTACATAACTGTCAGACATTTTCTCTTGACTATGCTCAAAAATCAATGCAAAATAAAAAAGTAATGTAATTGATTATTTGGAGCATGACAATGGGTAAAGTTTTACTGGTGGCCTCCGGAAAAGGAGGGACCGGAAAGACAATGTTTTCGGTGAACATGGGCGCCGCTCTTGCCCAGAGGGGCTATAATGTGCTGCTCATCGACATGGATATGGGTCTTAGAAACATGGACCTGTATCTTGGCATGGAAAACAGGGTCGTCTACAACATCATGGACGTTCTGTCCGGAATATGCAGGATCAGCAAGGCAATCATAAGAGTGGACGGTTTCAGTTCACTCTATTTCATGGCGGCCGCGCCGAGAGTGGACGAAAGGGACATCACGCCTTTGCACATGGCGATACTCTGCGCCAAGCTCAGGGAGGTTTTTGACTACATAATTATCGACTGTCCGGCAGGAATCGGCGAGATGCTTGAAGTTTCTCTGGAGCCTGCGGACAAAGCTGTAATAGTTACTGAACCGGAGTTCGCCGCAAGCCGCGACGCCGACATGACCGAGAGATTCCTGCACGAGAAGGGTCTCGACGATACTTGCGTTGTGCTGAACAGGGTGAACGTGGAATTAATGAGGGAAGGCTTCATGCCTGATCTGGCCACGGTGACGAGCAGCTTTACAAGTCCTCTGGTGGGGATTATCCAGGAAGATGACAATATAAGAATTTCGACGAACAAGGGTATTCCGATCGTGATGAAACGAGGTACTTACATCGAGAAGAACTTCGTGGACATAGTGGCGAAGATAATTCGCTAGATAATCGTTTACGAGAAGGCCAGAGAGGAAGCTCTGTCATACCTCAAGGACTACGCTCAGACCGATATTGAGAACATGAACGAAGTGACAGGCATCCTGTCCAAATAGGTTAGGACTTAACAGACAGAAACAAACACAGGAGATTTGAGCCGAAAGGCTCGGATCTCTTTTTTTATGCCTTTTGCTTTCTGTAATTTTTTGTCAATTTTCATTGACGAAAGTGCTCTTGGGCTATATAATAACTGTGTATGCTTTTGACTTAAATTATTGAGTTATTCAGTTAAAAATACAGCCTGCCCGGCACTTTGGCCGCCGCGGCAGCGAATCTTGAAAAATTAATATATGAAAGGAGGATGATAATACATGGCAAGTATAATCATACCTGTAGTAGTTGGCCTGGTGGCCCTTCTCATAGGGCTGCTGGTTGGATATATATTGCGTAAATCCATCGGCGAAAAGACAATCGGAAACGCCGAAACAAAGGCTAAGAACATGCTTCTGGACGCGGAAAAGAATGCGGAGAGCATAAAGAAGGAGATCGTTCTGGAAGCGAAAGAGGAAGCGCAGAGACAGAGAAACAGCGCGGATAAGGAGATTAGGGAGAGAAGAAACGAAATATCAAAGGCCGAGAGGAGACTGAACCAGAAGGAAGACTCCATCGACCGCAAACTGGAAAACATAGAGAAAAAAGAAGAAAGCATAACAAACAAAGAGAGAAAAATTGAAAACAGACTCGCTGAGCAGGACAGAATCCTGAAGAAGCAGCTGGACGAGCTTGAGAAGATCTCAGGGTACACAGTTGACGAGGCGAGAGAGATAATTCTGCAGAAGGTCGAGCAGGAAGCCCGCAGCGACGCGGCGGCTCTCTACAAGGAGATAGAGGCAAAAGCCAAGGACGACGCGGACAAGAAGGCCAAGGAGATCATCACCGGAGCGATCCAGAGATGCGCGGCAGATCACGTAGCGGAATCGACAGTGTCCGTAGTGCCTTTGCCTAATGATGAAATGAAGGGCCGTATCATCGGTCGTGAAGGCAGAAACATCAGGGCAATCGAAAACGCCACGGGTATCGATCTGATCATCGACGACACGCCTGAAGCGGTCATCCTGTCAGGATTTGATCCTGTAAGAAGAGAAATCGCAAGACTTGCACTCGAGAAACTCATCGTCGACGGACGTATCCATCCGGCGAGAATCGAGGAGATGGTCAACAAGTCGGAGCGTGAAGTCAACACGATCATCAAGGAAGCCGGCGAGCAGGCAACCTTCGACGTTGGAATCCACAATCTGCATCCTGAGCTGGTCAAGCTCCTGGGCAGACTGAAGTACAGAACTTCATACGGACAGAATGTGCTCAAGCATTCAGTGGAAGTTGCCCACCTGGCAGGTCTCATGGCCGGCGAGCTGGGACTGGACATAACACTTGCAAAGCGCGCGGGACTGCTGCACGACATAGGCAAGGCTCTCGACCACGAGCGCGAGGGTACGCATGTCGACATCGGTATCGAAGTGCTGCGTAAGTACAAAGAGTCCGAAGCTGTCATCAACGGCATGGCGGCGCACCATGGCGACTATGAACCAAAGTCAGTAGAAGCGGTTCTTATCGCTGCTGCGGACGCGCTTTCGGCGGCGAGACCTGGCGCAAGACGCGAGACTCTGGAGTCATACATCAAGCGTCTGCAGAAGCTGGAGGAAATCGCCAACACGACCAAGGGTGTCGAAAACTCATACGCCATCCAGGCTGGCCGCGAGATCAGAATCATCGCGAAGCCGGATGAAGTCGGTGACGATTCAATCGCGCTTCTGGCACGCGACATTTCGAAGAAGATCGAGTCCGAGCTGGAGTATCCGGGTCAGATCAAGGTCAACGTCGTCCGCGAGACACGCGCAATCGATTACGCGAAGTAACAGTCGCGGAGCATCTGCGGATGCAAAGGCTGTCACGGCCTGGAGGTACAACCGTGCGGCGTAATGATGAGAATGCGGCGTAATAATGAGAACACAGAAGTTGGCAGAAGGAACACCTTCTGTCAACTTTTAGCATAAGCGACAGGCGCGGGGCGTCTGTCAGAGGAACATGATTTATTTAGACAACAGCGCAACTACAAGACAATATGATGAAGTGACTGAGGCGATGGTCCGCGCCATGAAAGATGGCTACGGCAACCCGTCGTCTTTGTATCAGCTCGGCGTCGACGCGGAGAAGGCTGTCAAGGTAGCGCGCCGCCAGGTGCTTGAAGCGGCGGGCGGACAGGCTTTTGCCGCGGGCGATTGGGATGTCGTGTTCACTTCAGGCGGAACCGAGGCCGACAACATGGCGATCTTCGGCGCGGCGCGGGCTCTGCGCAGGCATGGCAGCCGCATCGTTACGACTGCCGTCGAGCATCCGGCGGTTCTTGAGTGCGTTAAGGTTCTCGAAGCAGAGGGCTTTGATGTCGTGCGCGTTGGAGTCGGCGCAGACTGCATGCCTGACATGGAGCAGCTTCGCGCGGCCATCGATGGGAATACCATTCTCGTCAGCATGATGCACGTGAACAACGAAGTCGGAACGGTCATGCCGGTCGGCGCTGTGAAGGAAATAATGAGAGAGAAAGGCGCGCCGGGACTGTTCCACTGCGACGCGGTTCAGAGTTTCGGCAAGATGCCGCTGCCATCTGATGCTGACCTCATATCAGTCAGCGGTCACAAGATCCACGGACCGAAAGGAAGCGGCGCACTGCTCATAAGCAAAAGCAAGGCGCCGCGGTCAAGGCGACAAATCTGCCGGCCTTTATCGTCGGAGGCGGCCAGGAATCAGGACGCAGATCAGGCACCGAGAATGTGCCCGCGATCATCGGACTGGGATGCGCGGCGGAGATCGCCGCGGCGGACGGCGCAGGCGGCTATCTGTCGACAGCGGATATGACAAAGATGAGACAGCAAAGTGGATAGAAGCTGACATTCTTAAGAAGGATAAAAAGTGGATCAGAAAGCACATCAATGGCCGCAGGATAGCCATGGTATTCCAGGATCCTATGACCAGTCTTGATCCAACCATGACAATTGGTAAGCAGATCATGGAAGGAATGCT
>CADAHK010000111.1 GCA_902787725.1 uncultured Eubacteriales bacterium
TGGACGTTCGCAAAGCCAGACACGACACCCAGCTGGAATCCTACAAGGAGAAGCTCTGGGAGGACTTCGAGGTTTCATACATTCAGGCCATGGAATTCAAGTCCGAGGACTTCGTCATGTCGAGAGCCGTCAAGGAGAACAGGCAGATCAAGAGCCGCCTGAGGGAGCTCGGCGAGGTAAACGTGGGCGCCATCGAAGAGTACCAGCAGGTCAGCGAGCGCTACGAGTTCCTCACCAGCGAGCGTGCTGATGTGCAGAAGGCCATGGACGACCTGAACGGAATCATATCCGACATGGACAAGACTATAAGGAAGAAGTTCAAGGAGAGCTTCGATCAGATCGTGATCAACTTCGAGAAGCAGTTCAAGGATCTGTTTGGAGGAGGTCACGCGGAGCTCAGGCTTTCGGATGAGAACGATCCTCTGGAATCGAACATAGATATCGTCGCTCAGCCTCCTGGCAAGAAGCTGCAGAACATCAACCTTCTCTCCGGCGGAGAGAAGACGCTGACGGCCATAGCCCTCATGTTTGCGGTGCTCCAGGCCAAGCCGACTCCGTTCTGCATACTGGACGAGGTCGAGGCAGCGCTGGACGACGCCAACATCGACAGGTTCATGCAGTGCCTGAGACAGTTCAACGGCATTCAGTTCGCTCTGGTAACACACCAGAAAGCGACTATGGAACAGGCGGACGTGCTCTACGGCGTAACCATGCCGGAGAAGGGCGTATCCAAGGTGCTGTCCCTGTCCCTTGAGGATGACCTGAGCAAGTACAGCGGCTGATGTAAGGCTGCGGCAGGCCCGCCGCGGCAGATTTAGGAGACGAAATGCTAGGAGAGAAAAAAGGCTTTTTCGGGAGAATGTCAGAGCGAATCAACGACGCTCTCATGATGAACCCTACAATAGATGAAGATTTCTTTGACGAGCTGGAGGAGATACTGATCACCTCAGATATCGGCATGGAGACGACGATGAAAGTCGTCGAGACCCTGCGCAGCGAAGTCAAGGCAAACAACATGACCAAGCCGGGCGTAATCAAGATCAGGCTCGGCAAGATTATCGCGGACACGATCAACAAGGGCGAGGCCCAGAAGCTTTCAGATGAGAGCCCGCTGGTAATCTTGATGATCGGTATAAACGGCGGAGGCAAGACGACCTCAATCGGCAAGCTGGCCTACAAGCTGAAAAAGGAAGGCAGGACAGTAATGCTGGCCGCGGCCGACACATTCAGAGCGGCAGCGAGCGAGCAGCTTGAAATCTGGGGCGACCGCGTTGGCGTAAATGTTATCAGACACGCGGAAGGCGCGGACCCTTCAGCCGTAATATACGACGCCATCCAGTCGGCAAAGGCCAAAAACATGGATGTGCTGATCTGCGATACAGCCGGCAGACTTCAGAACAAAAAGAATCTGATGGACGAGCTGGCAAAGATGAACAAGGTAATCGGACGCGAGTGGCCTGAGGCTGCCCGCGAGAACCTTCTCGTACTGGACGCCACGACGGGAAAGAACGCTGTTTCACAGGTCGAAGAATTCGGCGAGGCAGCTGACATCACGGGCATAGTTCTGACAAAGCTTGACGGTACGGCAAAGGGCGGAATCGTCCTGACCATCGCCGATGAGTTCGACATGCCGGTCAAGTTCGTGGGCCTGGGAGAAGGAATAGAGGATCTGGAGGAATTCGATCCTGAAGATTTTGCGAAAGGTATATTCGAATGAGTTTGCCTCTGGTAGCAGTAGTAGGACGCCCTAATGTGGGCAAGTCCACATTCTTTAATAAAGTGGTCGGCAAGAGGCTTTCGATTGTCGAAGACACGCCGGGCGTCACCCGAGACCGCATCTACGCGGAAGCCGAGTGGTGCGGGGTGCATTTTGCGTTGATCGACACCGGCGGAATCGAGCCCGACAGCAAGGACATAATCCTTGCTCAGATGAGGGAACAGGCGGAGATGGCGATAGACACCTCCGATGTCATCCTGTTCATGGTGGACGGCAAGGAAGGCCTGACGGCAGCGGACCGCGAGGTCGGCGAGATGCTCATGAAGACCGGTAAAAAAGTCGTTCTGGCCGTGAACAAGATTGACAACAAGAACCTGCCGGATGACTTCTACGACTTCTACGAGCTGGGCCTTGGAGAGCCGATTCCGATTTCATCCGCGAACATGCTGAACCTGGGCGACCTGCTGGACGAGATTGTCGCGAGCTTTCCTGAAGGCGCCGGCGAAGAGGAGGACGATTCAATAAAAATCGCCATGATCGGCAAGCCTAATGTCGGCAAGTCATCGCTGGTCAACAAGATCCTCGGCGAGAACCGCGTCATCGTTTCACCTATTGCGGGAACGACGAGAGATTCAATCGACACGCCGTTCGAATTCGACGGCGACAGGTACACCCTGATAGATACGGCTGGTATCCGCCGCAAGAGCAAAGTCAACGAAGACATAGAGAAGTTCAGCGTCATCCGAGCTGTGGCCGCGATCGAACGCTGCGACGTATGCATGCTCATGATCGACGCCCAGGACGGTGTCACGGAGCAGGACAAGAAGATCGCCGGCATCGCCCACGAGGCGGGCAAAGGCATCGTGATCCTCGTGAACAAATGGGACCTCATCGAAAAAGAGACGAATACCATGAAGAAGTTCAGAGAGGACATCGAGGCTGAGCTGGGATTCATGTCGTACGCCCCGTCGATTTTCATCTCCGCCCTTACCGGTCAGAGAGTCGATCAGGTCATGGGCATGGCCAAGGTCGTCTCCGAGAACCGCGCAATGCGCGTGCCGACCGGACAGTTGAACACAGTCATCACCGACGCGACTATGATGAAGCAGCCGCCTTCCGACAAAGGAAAGAGACTGAAGATATACTATGTTACACAGGTCGGCGTAAAACCGCCGCTGTTCTCATTCAAGATAAACTCGAGACCGCTCATGCACTTCTCTTACTCCAGATATCTGGAGAACCAGATCAGGAAAGCTTTTGGTTTCGAGGGAACATCACTTAAATTCGTCTTCCGCGAGAAAGGCGAGAAAGAGGAGGAGTTTTAACATGGGTGGAATAGGAACAGCCGACGTCGTACTGCTCGGCATTCTTGGTTTGGTTGCCTACTTCATCGGCAACATCTCCCCGTCGACGATAATGGCAAAACGGCAGGGCATTGATATCAAGAAGGAAGGCAGCGGCAACGCCGGAACGACAAACGCTCTGCGCGTCATGGGCAAAAAGGCCGGCGCGATCACCTGCATCGTCGACATCCTGAAGGGCGTGGTCGCAGTGCTTATCGGCATGCTGATCGGCGGACCTGCAGCAGCGTATCTATGCGCGCTCTGCGTCTTCCTCGGACATGTCTGGCCGATCGTCTACAGATTTCAGGGAGGCAAAGGCGTAGCGACAGCTTTCGGAGCAGTGCTTGCGGTCAATCCGCTTCTGGCTCTGATAGCGCTTGTAATCGTAGCCATTCTGGTGTTTACATCGAAGAGAATGTCCGTCGGATCAATCGTAGGGGCGATTGCCTTTGCAGTGTTGTCGGCGTTTCTCGAGCCGGGATTTTTTGTCTTTGCATGTGTGATGGCGATAATAATGCTGATCAAGCACCGGGCAAACATAGTGAGACTGATACACGGAGAAGAACCTGTCATGGGAATCTTCGAGAAGAAGGATAAGGAAGAAACTGAGACAGAACCTGACGAAGGAGGATCCGAAGATGAGTAATATCGGCGTAATCGGAGCGGGCAGCTGGGGAACAGCTCTTGCCACAGTAGTAGCTGAAAAAGGAAATAACATAAAGATCTTTGACGTTGATGAGAAGCACCTTAGATCCATGGAAGAGCACAGGGAGAACGTGGACTACCTTCCGGGCGTTCCGCTTTCGGACAACATCCGGATGGCTTACACCAGCGAGGATGCGCTGAAGGACGCGGACATCGTACTGTTCTCGGCTCCGGCGCAGCACTTCAGGAGCGCTCTCGATTCGGCGAAGGACTTCATCAAAGAAGACGCGCTCGTAATAGATGTCGCGAAGGGCATAGAGAAGGGCACTCACAAGAGGATGTCTGAAATCGCCGAAGAAGTTATGGGCAAGGACTTCCTGAACAGATACGTCGTTCTCTCAGGACCGTCCCACGCAGAGGAGGTCGGACGCAGACTTCCTACAACAGTAGCGACTGCTTCGGACAATCCGGAAGCCGCAAAGGCAATACAGGACCTCTTCATCACCGACCGCTTCCGCGTCTATACGACCGACGACGTGGTGGGCGTTGAGCTTGGCGGCGCGCTGAAGAACATCATCGCACTGGGCGCGGGCATATCCGACGGCATGGGCTTCGGAGATAACGCAAAGGCAGCCCTCATGACGAGAGGCCTCGCTGAGATTACGCGCCTCGGTCTGAAGCTGGGCGCCAGACCTGAAACCTTCGCCGGCCTGACGGGTACGGGCGACCTTATCGTTACCTGCACAAGCATGCACT
>CADAHK010000112.1:0-6622 GCA_902787725.1 uncultured Eubacteriales bacterium
TACTATGCAGGGTACTGAGATTGTAGGTCTGGCAGCAGCTGAATCAAAGAACCCTGAGGTTGCGGTACCGAAGGCATGCAGAAGCGTAGTATATCGTATTGTCGCTCTGTACCTGGCACCAATCCTTCTGGTTATCCTGATTTACCCAACTGCACTGGCAGACGATGCGACGCCGGTATTCGCTGAAGTAGCAAGAGACTACGGCCTGTCACCATTCTTCTACATCTTCTGTGCGGTTGTAATGGTAGCAGCGTTCAGCTGTGGTAACACAGGCTTCTACGGAACTGTACGTGCTATGTACGGACTTTCCACAGAAGGTCTGGCTCCGAAGTTCCTGAGCCACCTGTCAAAGAATCAGGCACCGAGAAATGCCGTATTCTTCACTATGGCATTCATGTGGCTCGTTCTGATCACAGGCCTCATCTCAGAAGTAACTGGAGCACTGTCCGACCTGTACGGTTCACTGCTGTGCATGTCCGGATTTACCGGAACTCTTGCCTGGGTAGGTATCATCGCAGCTCAGAAGAGAATGCGTACGAGACTTAAGAGAAACGGATATGATCCAGAGGCAATCCTCAAGGCGAAAGTACCTAAGCCACTGGCGTGGGTACCATGGTTCGCTCTCATTGCTCAGATCATCTGCCTGATCATGCTGGCATTCGCAACACCTGTTGAGAAGGCTTACATCAACGGCATGGAGGCACAGGGTCTTGAGCCTGACATCGCAGTCGGCGATACAGGCGGCGGTCTCGTCATCTTCATCATCGCAACATCTGCTATCGTAATTCCAATGATCGTATATCAGATTCTGAACAAGACTGGTAAGGTTGGTCATATCGTTACACTGCACGGTGATGAGAAGACATTCGAAGAGGCATATCCACCAATCAACAAATAATTGTTGTTTGATGAATGACTGAACAGAAAAGGGGCTGACGCATAAATTGCGTCACGCCCCTTTTGTGGTATAATCAGTCTGCGGCAAATAACAGACAGAGAGGTGTAATCCATGGCGGACACAAATCGGAATCTTGAGATTACCGCAGTCAGGGCGCTGAATCCCAGATCACTGCGGCTGGAATTCAATAACGGGGATGTAAGGCTGTTTGACAGCCATCGTCTGCGCGGACCTGCATTTATCCCTCTTATGAACGAGGAGATCTTTTCCAGGCCGATCGTCGCGGAGGGCGGCCGGCTCGGATGGGAAAATCTTGATATCACATGCAGCGCGAAGTATATCTACGAGCGCAGTGTTCATTACGATGATAACGCTGTCCCCCGGCCATATGTCAAAACAAAGAAGGACATCTGGGGAGAGCGAATCGCCATAGTCGTATTCCCGATCATGGCCATTGCAGGAATCATAGGCACTGTATGGTGGTACATCAACAACTGACGCAGTTATCCGCAGAGGATTGTGCAATAAAACAATGATTGCACTACAAAAAGGCTGGCGGACTTGCCAACCTAATCGCTGCATACCATATTTATTCGTTTAGCAGCTATACACCTCCATCACTCTTGCGTAGTAAATCCTAAGAAACTTGTTCAGTCCCGCCATTTTCGCCACCTTCTTGGGCTTGCCCTCAGCCTCTTTTTTCAGTATGAACCGGTATACAGCTCCATCTGCTGGCATCGGATGGGACTTCAATGACCGCATAACTTCATAGCCTGTCTTGCGTATGGCAGAAGATCCTCGCTTAGAAATATTACGATTTGCTCCTATGAATTGTCCGGATTGGTAAGGGGGTGCATCTATCCCGGCATAGGCGATCAGCGCTTTGCTGTTATGAAATCTTCTAACATCACCTATGTCAGCTATCAGCTTTGGCGCAAGTACATCACCAACTCCTCCCATGGAGCGTACTACAGGATATTCCGGTAAAGTCTTGGCGATTTCCTGCATCCGTGCTAATATCGTGTTGAGAGTTTCATCGACTCTTCTCAGGACTTCAATGGCCTGGATTACCAGCATTTTGGTAGTGTAGGGATGCCTTCTTTAGCCATCGAATAGATCTTAGCAGCTTTATTCTGGTTACGGTGGTATCCCTTTTTCTTTGCCCAATTCAGATAGCTTTCAACGAATTGCCGCTCAGATTTCTTTCTTATGTTGTCATAATGCCAGTATTTCTCAACGAAATCTGAGAGCTTATCCTTGCCGTTTTCTGGATTCCAACTGTTGAACTCCTTCTTTACACCTGGCATCGTATAATCCAGGATATGTGTCAGTTCCTGAAGTGATGCTACATGGATCCGCATATAGTGACGATACTGTCTGCTCAATAAAGTCAGCTCCATATACTTATCTTCAGAACTTACGAAGTCCTTGAGCTCATCCCAGTTATCCAGTCCATATTTGGCGATTATCATTGAATCAGCCTTGTCTGTCTTGACTCTTCTGAGGCCTTGCACTCTGTACTGCTTCATCTGGTACGGATTGATTACTGCTGTAAAAATGCCGTTTTCTTTAAGATATGTTAGCACTGGCAAATGGTATACACCTGTGGCTTCCATAACAACTTTCACATCATCACTCAAGCTTTTCAAAAGTTTGACCAAAGTTTTCAGTTCAGAGTCTACATGAGTTATCTCCATAGGACCGGCAACTATCTCGCCGAAGGGTCTCATCAGACAGACTGTGCTTTTCCCTTTAGAAACATCGATTCCAACACTTACCATAACGAACCTCCTTGACTTGATTTGCAGTTGCTTCCATCCGCACTTATTACAACTCATTTTAGTCCGTTACGCGGGAGTCTTTCCCAACCTGCTTAAACGAGCTCATATAATAAGGGGATGGCTGACAGTTTTATTGACGGATGCTATGATCCAAAAAAGCCGTCGCCAGACCAACTGTATCCCTTATTATATAAAACAAGTGCAGCTGCAGAGATTGTTCTCTGTCAACTACACTTTCATGGTACTAAAAGCCGGCCCTGCGGCCGGCTCGTCCTGCTTTTGCATCAGTTAAAACAATTTGAAATTCCCTATTATCGGCAGCGGCTTGTCGCTCATCTGTACAGCGCGAATAATTCCCATGATGGTCAGTATCAGCGCAATTAAAGCGATGATGCCCGCAGCCCAATGGATTATGCTGCTGTCTATCCGGTTTCCCGCGGAAATCAGAATGCCGATGATGTTCAGCGCCAGCGCCTGATTGACGTGCTGTGTCGTCACCTTGTCGCGCTTGTCCCTCAGGATGAATGCGATGATCCACCCGATCCAGGTTATGTAACTTATGACTGAAAGCAGCCTTGTGTGTTTGTACGTTTCCATGGCTTAACCCTCCTCGGTTTCGCGTCTGCCGTTATCCACCTGCCACTTCTTGTACTTCTTCAGATCGATGTGCATGGCCTGAAGAATCATTCCCAGAACAGCGGCGTCATCCAGAAGTCCCGCGCCCAGAATGAAGTCCGGAACCAGGTCCGCCGGCGCGACAACGTAAAGCAGTCCTCCTACGGCCAGGAGAATTGTTCCCATCGAAACATCCGTGTACTGTTTCTTG
The DNA here is from genome assembly GCA_902787725.1 of uncultured Eubacteriales bacterium. Classification (GTDB taxonomy): domain Bacteria; phylum Bacillota; class Clostridia; order Peptostreptococcales; family Anaerovoracaceae; genus Lentihominibacter. Next base: position 3,506 of record CADAHK010000112.1, read on the forward strand.
ATGTACGCCCGCATCATCGAAAGCAGAACGGCGATGTCGCTTGCCCTGTTTCCGATCTTAGGAATAAGCTTGAGCTTTTCCTCGAAGTCCCTGAACAGACCTTCCATCTTTACATCGTCGTCCAGGAAAGCCTTAGCCTTATCCTTGTTGTCTTCGAGCGTCTTAAGCAGTTTTCTTTCTGAATATTCTTTTCTTGTTTTCATGATAAACCTCGTCCCCCTTTATTCGTTTTTTCTTTATTATATCAAAATCCGGACTGGCTTTGCATAGTTTCTGTTTCACTCCGCATAATGTTGAATCCTGCCTCGAAAAAGAGTATTATTTAGATAGGTATATCCATATGGAGAATTGCAATGATTCAGAATATTTCCGAACACAAATACCTGTTCCACCACGGGGCGGATTACAGGTCATATGAATTTCTCGGAGCGCACCCACTCCGGGCGTCTGATGAAGACGATGGCAAAGCGGCCGGCGTCACATTCCGCGTGTGGGCTCCGCGTGCAAAGAGCATCTCGGTAGTCGGCAGTTTCAACGACTGGGATCCGGGAAAACACGTCATGCTGCCTTTGCCTGACGATAAGGAAATCTGGGAGCTGACGGTTCCTGAAGCCAAGGACGGCGACCTCTACAAGTTCGCGGTAACAAGCCAGTCGAACGGCGTGGAAAAGACCGTCTGGAAAGCGGACCCGTTCGCATTCTTTTCGGAGAGCGGCGACCAGTCACAGGGCAGCCAGAGAGCTTCCATAGTACACGACTACAAAACTGAATTTCCGTGGGCTGACGAAAAGTGGATGGCGGACCGCGCGGCGCGCAACGTCTACCGCAGCCCTATGAACATATACGAAGTGCACCTGGGATCATGGCGCAGGCACGAGGACGGCACCACCCTCACCTACTGTGAGACCGCCGACTCCCTCATCGACTACGCCAAAGGCATGGGCTACACCCACATAGAGCTTTTGCCTGTCATGGAGTATCCCTTCGACGGCTCCTGGGGCTACCAGGTCACCGGATACTACAGCCCGACCTCCCGCTACGGAAGGCCTGAGGAACTGAAGTATCTCATCGACAAAGCCCATCAGGCGGGTCTCGGCGTCATCATCGACTGGGTCCCTGCACACTTCCCGAAGGACGATTACGGACTGGCGGAATTCGACGGCTTTCCGCTCTACGAATACACGGACAAGCTCAAAGCCGAGCACAAGGGCTGGGGCACTCTAGCCTTCGACTTCGGTCGGCCTGAGGTCATAAGCTTCCTCGTCTCCAACGCCTTCTACTACTGCGAGCAGTTCCACGTTGACGGACTGCGCGTTGACGCCGTTGCGGCCATGATCTATCTGAACTACGGCCGTGAGGACGGCGAGTGGATGCCGAACGAAGACGGAGGCGTCGAAAACAAAGAGGCCATAAAGTTCCTCCAGCGCATGAATCAGGATGTGCTGACCAACTTCCCGGGCGTCATCACCGTCGCCGAGGAATCGACAGCGTGGCCTATGATCACCAAGCCGCCTCATGACGGCGGACTGGGCTTCAACTTCAAGTGGAACATGGGATGGATGAACGACGAGCTGGAGTACTTTGAGTCAGACCCGTACTTCCGCAAAGACATCCACGGCAAGCTGATCTTCTCCATCGACTACGCGTGGAGCGAGAACTTCATCCTGCCGATTTCCCACGACGAAGTCGTCCACGGCAAAAAGTCCCTGCTGGACAAGATGCCGGGCGAATACGACAGCAAATTTGACGGTTTCAGAACCTTCATGGCATACATGATCACACACCCGGGTAAAAAGCTCACCTTCATGGGCACTGAGTTCGCACAGTTCATCGAGTGGAATGAAACCCAGCAGCTCGACTGGCTTTTGCTTGATTACGACAAACATCGCCAGACCTGGGAGTTCGTGCGCGACCTGAACTATCTGTATCTGCGCACGCCTTCCCTGTGGGCCGGTGACGATTCCCACGAGAGCTTCAGGTGGATAGACGGCGGCAACATCGATGACAACGTCATAGCGTTCATCCGCCGCAGCGTACCGGACAAAGCCGCGGATGCCGATGACGGTGCGGATATCGGCGACCACGTCGTGATCTGCCTCAACCTGTCCGGCAAAGATCTTGACCACTACAAAGTCGGGGTCCCTCATGCAAAGGCATACTGTCCTCTGATTGACACCGACTCTGTTGAATACGGCGGCCGGGGAATCCGCGCCACAAAAGAATATGAAGTTAACCCTGACGGCTGGAACGGCTATGAGAATCACATTGAACTCACCCTTCCGGCTCTGTCAGCAATCGTGCTTAAACCAAAGGAGGTATAAACAGCATGGCTAGAAAGAAAAAATGTATCGCGATGCTTCTGGCGGGAGGCCAGGGGTCGAGACTCGCTCCGCTCACTGAGAACGTGGCGAAGCCTGCGGTTCCTTTTGGAGGAAGATACCGCATCATCGACTTCTCCCTGTCAAACTGCGTCAATTCCGGTCTGGACACCGTCGGCGTACTGACCCAGTACCAGCCTTTGGAGCTGAATGACTATCTGGGAACCGGCGACCCATGGGATCTGGATCTGAACTTCGGCGGACTCCACGTGCTTCCGCCTTACCAGGCAGCCAAGGGCGGCGACTGGTTCAAAGGTACTGCGAACGCCATCTACCAGAACGCGAAGTTCATATCGAACTACGATCCGGATTACATCATCGTTCTCTCCGGAGACCATATCTACAAGATGAATTACGACATCATGCTTCAGGAGCACATCAACAACGACGCCGACTGCACCATCGCCGTCATGGATGTACCTCTTGAGGAGGCGAGCCGCTTCGGAATCATGAGCACCGACGAAACCGGCCGCATTACCGAATTCGCGCTGAAAAGCCGGCTGAGCCAAAGAGTACTCTTGCTTCCATGGGCGTCTACGTTTTCAACACTGACAAGCTCATGAAGTACCTTGAGATGGACGAGCAGAATCCTGAGTCCGAAAACGACTTCGGAAAGAACGTCATCCCGTTGATGCTGGGCGCCGGCGAAAAGCTTCACGCTTACCTGTACAAAGGCTACTGGCGCGATGTCGGTACCCTCTCCTCATACTGGAGCGCCAACATGGACACTCTCGGAGAT
>CADAHK010000112.1:6654-8934 GCA_902787725.1 uncultured Eubacteriales bacterium
CTGAACAACTGCAACTGCGCCGCCGGAAATGAAATCGACGGCCAGGTGTACGACTCTGTTCTGGGAAGCAACATCATCATTGATGAAGGCGCCGTCGTAAAGGACTGCGTCATCATGAACAATGTCCACATAGAATCCGGCGCTCACGTCGAGTACGCAATCATCGACAGAAACGTAACCATCTGCGCGGACGTCAGAGTCGGCGGTCCAAAGGAAACCTCGGAGCTGACGGTCATCGCCGCCGGCGAAAAGGTGGGCGGCTGCGAAGACCTGCTCGGCAACTTCTGTGACGGCCCGGGAGCTGATGGAGACGGCCCGGGAGACAGTGCTGACGAAGGAAAGGAGGTGTAGCGAATGAACATGCTGGGACTTATATTCGCGGATAAGCACAATTCAGATATCGGCGAACTCACATCGAGAAGAACTTTTGCGGCACTTCCTTTTGGAGCGAGATACCGCATCATAGATTTCTTCATTTCAAACATGACGAACTCCGGCGTTCGCAACATCGGAGTTGTCGCCACTACTAAATACGAAAGCCTGATGGGCCACGTCCGTTACGGCGGCGAGTGGGACCTGGACAGAAGAAAGTCCGGAATCATCGTGCTTCCTCCGTTCTCATTCTTCAGCGGTGAGGTCCGCTACGAGAACATCCTGGAAGCCCTGCAGGCAAACATCGCATACATAAGAGAAAGCAGTGAACCTTACGTTCTCTTCACCTGCTGCGACGCTATCGGCAACATCGATTACGCCGCAATGCTGGAGAAACACATTGAGACCGGAGCCAGGTTTACTTGCCTTTGCACGCCTAACCCTATCAACAAGGACTCCGACCTTCAGACCACCGAGTTTGTTGTCGACCCTGACGGAAGAATCAAGGATATCCTGATTCGCGACGTTGCAAACGGACAGACGCCGGGCACTTTCACGAGCACACACACCTACATCATGGGCCGCGAGGACCTGCTCGACATTCTGGAGGAATCCATCGACAGCAAAAAGACCAGCCTGCGCAGGGATGTCCTGATGCCGGCTCTCGCTGATTCAAAGGTCATGGCGTACGTAACCGACGAGACTCTGCTGTTCATCGAATCGACCTCTTCATATCTGAAGAGCAATCTGGATCTGCTGAACTCAGGCATCCGCCGCGAGCTGTTCGGACAGGAACTGCGTCCGATCATCACCCGCGCGGGCAACAGCGCGCCTGCTTACTACAGCGAATCATCCGTTTCGACGAACTCAATCGTCGCGGCCGGCTGCGTTATCGAAGGCACCGTGCGCAACTCGATCATCTTCAGAGGCGTGCACATCAAGAAAGGCGCCGTGGTCGAAAACTGCGTCATCAATCAGGACTGCACTGTCGGCGAAGGCGCGGTACTGAACTACGCCGTTCTCGACAAGAACGTGAACATCAACGACAAGCGCCTGCTTTCCGGCTACGTCACCCACCCATTCTACGTGAAGAAAGGGTCGGTAATTTAGCCGCTCGGCATCGGCATTAATTCGACATCAATCCGTGTTGCCGGCATCAATCCGAGTTGGCGGCATCAATCCGTGTTGGTGGCATCGCCAAAAAAGCAAAAGCTACAAGTTATTAGTTGAATTCGGATCTGCAGCTACTATTTTTTAGAAACTGGGCCTTATTACAAAGAATCAACTGCAAGTTTCTTCTATACTTGCAGACTAAAAACTTGTATCCAGGACGCTCAGATAGCATTAAAACGCTTAAAACTACAAGTTCAGACACCGTTCAAAGCCTAAAACTACTAGCTTTTGCTTACATCACTAATTTGAGAGCATGACAGAAGTAATATATAACTCACGAGACGAATATTTTAAAACACCGCTCGGTGCCGTTACTGCGGACACCGAGCTTACATACCGCATAAAAGTCGCTTCGGACCCGGACCCTGTCGCAGTGCGCATGATCGTGCGCTACGACAGGCACGACACGCCGGCGGTTTACGAGATGAACCGCCTGGCGGCAGACGGCACCGATGCTGCCGCAGCGGCTGATTCAGCTGCGGATTCCGGCACCGACTCCGACGGCTTCAACACGTACGCCGTGTCACTCACCATTCACGACACGGGGCTGTACTGGTACCACTTTGAGATAGAAACTGCCGACGGCCCTGACCCGGACGATCGCGGCGGTCTGCTTCTTGTCGGGCGCGACGGATCAAACCGCGCCGGCATCGCCACGTCACCGGACTTTCTGGCAACCTGGCAGCAGACCGTATATCACCGCGCCTACGCCAAGCCGGACTGGATCTACGGCGG
>CADAHK010000113.1:0-4440 GCA_902787725.1 uncultured Eubacteriales bacterium
TTGACCATCATGTGCAGGCAGACTTCGTTAATGCATCCGCCGCCGAACTGCTGAGTTTCCATGACGCGGTTCGCCCAGCTGATGTCTTTTGTAAATAAATAGAGTGCGAGACCATGTTCACGGTCGGCGATTACGTTCAGTATATCGTCGACTTTTTCATCTTTAAAAGGCACTACCGGAAGAAGCGGTGAGAACAGTTCGTGTTTCACGATCTCCTCGTCCGTGCCGACAGGATAGATGACAGTCGGCTGGTAGCGGAGCGTCTCAGGATCGCCTTTGCCTCCGAAGACTATGCGGTCTCTGTATTCGTCTGCCTCATCGGCGCACTTGAAGTACGCGGACTTGGTTATGAGGCGAGGGTATTCGTCGTTTTCCAGGGCGTCTTCGCCGATCTGCTTTCTGAAGGCGGCTGCGAGCTCCTCCAGGAACTCATCGGCAACTTCACTGGCCACCGCCACCTGATTGATGTTAATGCAAATCTGGCCGCTGTTGCAGAGCTTGAAGAAAGCGATCTTGCGCGCGGCGTCCTTGAGGTCGGCGTCTTTTCTGACGATGCACCAGTTGCCGGTTTCGCCTCCCAGTTCCAGAGCGACAGGCGTCAGGTTCTCGGCTGCCTTTGCCATAACGTGTTTTGCGACGGCAGGGGAACCCGTGTAGAAAATCTTGTCGAAGCGCTGGTCGAGGCACATGTCTGCCACTTCATGACCGCCGCCGATTACCGTGATGTACTCCTCAGGGAAAATCTCGCTGACCATTTTCATCATCACTTCCGTACAGTTCGGCGTCTTGGAGCTGGTCTTGATCACAGCCGTGTTTCCGCCCGCGATGCTCGCGGCAAGCACTCCGAAGGTGAGCGTGAACGGGAAGTTGAACGGGCTGATGATCAGCGCCGTGCCGTACGGCTTGTGGTAAACCCGCGTGAGCATGCTCGGGAAGCAGGTAACGCCGCTGAAGTGCAGCTCAGGACGGGCCCAGCGACCTATGCCCTGTACCATCTCGTTTATCTCCAGAATTACAGTGCCCACATCGCAGAAATAGGCTTCCGCTTCGCTGCGGCCGAGGTCAGCCGCCAGGGCGTCGATGATTTCCTTTTCGTGGAGCTGCATCTGCGTCTTCAGGCGCTTCAGCTGTCTTGTGCGCCATTCTACGTCCAAAGTCGCGCCGGAGCGGAAGAATTTCCGCTGAGCTTCGACTATGCTTCTGATGTTTTCGTTTGAGTATTCCATGATGTATCCTTTCACGCGCAGCCGGCCAATTCGGGCCGGACTGCCTTTGCACGGCAGGTCAGTCTGCCTTTGCATAATATTGCGAATTTGTTTCTGTTAATGTATTATGACACAAGAAGGACAAAAGCACCACAAGGCAAGAAAGAAATGATTTTTTATTCTTATTCGGTTTTAAATTTCATACCATATCTGTTAGCGGCGATAATACTGTTCAGAATCATATGCCGCTGGAAGATTTTTCGCAAGATGGGCGCGAGGCCATGGACGAGCCTCATCCCGATAGTCAGCGACTACATCATATTCAAGAAGTGCTGGCGCGGGTGGCCGTTCGTTATTCTTATACTGCTTGCCATAGCGATGGGCCTGTTCGTGCAGGTGACCGCGTACATGGATATCTATCTGCCGATTCCGACCTACGTCAAGTCGAACATGATTTTTGTTTACCTTGTATGCATAATGGCGATCGTCATCATGCAGTACAAGCATATGGCTTTTGCGTTCGGACACGACATCGGGTATCTGATGGGACTGCTTTTCCTGAACCCGATATTCCTCGGAATGATGGCGTTCTCGAAGGATTACTTCCACGAGGACCTTGCTGCGATGACAGCCAAAGAGCTGCGTGAATACACCAAAACCAACCGCACTCTGACCCAGAAGATCCTGAGCACGGTTTCCGCAATGGTCATCCTGTTCGCATGCATAGGTTACATCGGGCATGTCATGCTGAAGGAGCAGCAGCCGGCGTTCATGGTAAACAAGGTGCTGTCGGAGACGTACAAGAGCACAGATGGCAAAGTCAGCGGACACGGCAAGGTAATATATCCGTCGATCGACGGGATTACGAATAAGGCATCCGCCGAATACGCGGCGGCTGGGGCGCGCGAACCGTACTTCCCGGACAAGTCCGATGTCAAGGAAACAACGGTTTACATGTACCTCATAGGCTCAAATCTCGAGGACTCGTACGGCGAGGCGTCGATAAACCTGGCGCAGATCAAGGACGCCACGGCTGCCGGAAGCAATCTGAAATTCATAATCGAGGCCGGCGGAACAGGACGCTGGTTCACCGACGGAATCAAAAGCAGGAAGACGGGCAGGTACATGATCAAGGACGGCGAGGTGACGCAGCTTGAGCTTTTGCCTTCCAACACGTGCATGTCCAAGGAGAAAACTCTAGAGAACTTCCTCAAGTGGGCAAACAAGAACTACCCGTCAGACCGCAAAATGCTGTTCTTCTGGGACCACGGCGGCGGCCTGGGCGGTTTCGGTGTTGACGAACTCAACATCCGTGAAGACCAGAAGATGCTGTCTGTAGATGAGATAACAGATGCGCTTAAAGCGTCGGGAGTCAAGTACGATTTGATTGCTTTTGACGCCTGCCTCATGCAGACGATGGAAATCGCGCTTTCGATGGAACCGTACGCGGATTACCTGCTGGCGTCAGAGGAGAGCGAGCCGTCATCCGGCATGTACTACACGGCGGCCTTCGCCAGACTCGCACAGGAGCCGAGTCTTTCGACGCTCAAGTTCGGAGCAATGATGTGCTCGTCGTACGATCAGTCGCTGGAAATACTCAAAGGCAGACCGCAGGCGGGCTACACCATGTCCATGACGGAGCTGCGTCACATGCCTGCAGCGGCGGACGCGTTCATATATTACATAAGCCAGCTTGACAGGCGTTTCAGATATGACAAGGACAGCTTCATAGACATGTCGACGGCCAGGTCAAGGTCCTATGAGTTCCAGATGGACGACCAGATCGACCTCATCGACTTCATAAACCAGAGCGACATCTCGGAAAAAGAGAAGAGTCAGATAATAAGCAAAATCAACAACGCCATTGCTGTCAGAAGCAGCGCGAGCGCCAACCACATCAACGGGCTTGCTGTCTACATGCCGTATGATGACATCATGGGATACGCCGGCGCTTATGAGACGCTGAAAAAACTGAACCTGAATTCCGAGACGAAAGTCTACAACGATTTCGCGACGATAATCGGAAGTCAGGAGGGACCGAACAAGACCGGCGGGGAGGAGTATGACTTCGACTACAGCCATGAGGATTGGTACGTAAAGAGCCTTGAAGGCTATGACGTCTCCGTATACAAAAACGACGTTCCGCTGACGAAACAGGGCAAGGAATATTCAATCGGTCTCTCGGATAAGGATTGGGAAACAATAACCGGATTTGAGCAGGGGCTGAGACTCAAAGTCGGAAAGAGATACGCTGACCTGGGCAGCGACAACATCTTTGATGTTGACAAGGACGGCCACTACATGATCGAGTTCAACGACACCTGGGTCGCCATAAACGGCGTACTCGTCGCGCTCCATCCGGGAACGCCTAAGGATGTTGGAGACGGAAAGGTGATCTACAGCGGAACCGTAGACGCGACTCTGAACTTCATGGATCCGATCAAGATATATATTGAATGGGTCGACATCGGAGATCAGGAAGGCAAAGGCGAGGTCCTCGGATACCTTCCTGCTGACGAAGACTCCGATGACATAGACGAAAACGGAATGCCGAGAGGCATTAAACAGTTCAAGACCAGCAACGTTGTTACGTTCCTCTACGACTGGTACGACTCGGACGGTAATTACCTTTCCACCGCGGCAGGGCATCTGCCGATAAATATCGGAACGAGCGGGCTGACAGTCACGCAGAAAGACATCAGCTCCGAGGAGTATTACTACTACGGATTGCTCCGCGACGTATTGAACAGAACGATCAAGACGGAGGAGCTGCATCATCTGCCGCACAAAGGGCATCACCACTAAATAAAACCCGGGCCGGCTGACGCCGATCCGGGTTTTTGATTACGCTATTTACGCTGCTATTAGCTGCGCTCCGTTACGCGGCCTTGCGTCTGTTGCGGATGATTACGATTACAACTGCTATCGCGATAGCTATGAGAGCCAGGATGATAGCGATCGTAGACGCGCTGCCTCCGCCTGAAGAATCCTCAGCACCGATTGCCTTTGAGCCATCTGCCAGGTATACGTGGATTGCTGAATCAGAACCTTCCTTATACTCAACAACGACTGTCTGGCCGAGAGCCTCATCGCCGCTTACGTCGAGCTTAGCACCCGCGACGTTGAAAGTCTTTCCATTGTCGAGAGTGAGCGTTCTGCCGCTGATGTCAGTGACTACGCCCTTTGTAGTGACTGTCGGAGGCTCAGTAGGAGGATCAGTCTCCGTTGGAGGATC
>CADAHK010000113.1:4485-7553 GCA_902787725.1 uncultured Eubacteriales bacterium
GTCTGGGTTTCAGTCTGGGTTTCAGTCTTGGTCTGAGTCTGTGACTGAGTCTGTGACTGGGTTGCCTTTGTTTCAGTTGCCTTAGTCTCCGTTGGCTTTGTGTTCTTCTTAGCAGGATCCTTTGTGGTCAGATAACTTGATGCGATGTAGCGGTCCTTATTCTTATAAGTAACTCTGCTCCAGCCGTTGCTCAGAACGCCGGTACGTGTGAGCTTGGTGCCCTTCTTGATCGTGTCGATCTTATCGGAAGAAGTGCTGGCCTCAGCTCTGACGTTTACTCTTGTGGAAGCCCATACAGTCTCGTTAACTGCCTTGATTGTTACTGAGTTTGCAGTTGTCTCTGTAGGCTCAGTGCTTGGCTTTGCAGCTTCCATGCTCTTTACATACGCGTGGCTGGCGTCGTCGCCATTGATGACTCCCGCGAATGTGAGCTTAACATTTTCGCCTTTCTTTACGTTGCCGTCCTTTGCTACATCTGCAGCCTTGAAGGTGTACTTCTTGTTGTTGCTTGAAATGGTAACCGTGTTGTCATCGTTGATTGATTCGACCACACCTTCTATGGTCGTCGTCGCGCCTGCGACGTCAATGACTTTGGTAACCGTGCAAGCTGAAGTGTCACCGCCTGAGATTTCGCCTGTGTACTCAACAGTTGCAGTATCTCCAGGGTTGATGCCGTCCGGAGAATCTATCTCCGCGTTTTCGATGTTGAAAGTCAGTTCCTCGTCGGCCTGGGTGTAGATCTCAATGTTTCCCTGTGACAGGCTGTCGACGATTCCGGATACGCTGTGAGCAGCCGCCGCAGCTTCCGTCGTTGTCGGTTCAGGTTCTTCAGATGTTTCTCCGCATCCGGCCATCAGAACCATCATGAGAATGATAGTTGCGACCGAAGCCAGGGTCAGAATTAAGTTTCTTTTTTTCATACCCTTTTACCTCCTTATTCCTTTCTGGGATAGTATACAACAAAACGGGTGCTTATACATAGTGTTTTCTGCGGAAAAATGCTAAAATATCCGTAAGGAAAGGAGCACCAAATGACTAGCGACTTAACATGCAAAAGCAGACCGGAGGGCAAGAAAAAGGGCGTATTAATGCCTTTGTTTTCATTGCCTTCCCGATATGGTATCGGATGCATATCAAAAGAGGCCTACGATTTCGTAGACTGGCTCGCAAAAACAGGACACGAGTACTGGCAGGTGCTGCCACTGAATCCGACGGGCGTCGCCGACTCACCGTACCAGCCTTTATCCAGCTTTGCGGGCAACGCGTACTTCATAGATCCCGCGGCGATGATAGAGCACGGGCTGCTGACGCATGAGGAGGTGGCCGCGGCCGACCCGGACGCGGACGGCGGGTTCGTGGACTACGAGGGCCTGTACGACGTCCGCATGAGGCTTTTGCTTACGGCTTACAGACGGTTCGACGCGAACGAGTGCGCTTCTGGCGGCGGGCCTGATGGCGACGGGGCTGACGGCTGCGGGGCTGACAGCGGCGGGACGGTTGAGTTCCAGGGCTTTGGATCGCGCGAGTTCCGTCAGTTCTGTGATGAAAACGAAGACTGGCTCGACGACTACGGCATGTTCATGGCCCTTCGCGAGAGGTTCGGCAAAGAGCTGAGCTGGGACGAGTGGCCGGAGCCTTTGCGCAAGCGTGAAGCGTGGGCGCTAGATGAGGCGCGGAGCGAATGCGCCGAGTGGATTGGTTTTTATAAATGGACGCAGTTTGAGTTTTACCGGGAGTGGTCGGCGCTGAAAAAGTACGCCAACGCGGCCGGTGTAAAGATAATCGGTGACATGCCGATATACGTTTCCTACGACAGCGCGGACTGCTGGGCGAATCCGGAACAGTTCCAGCTGGACAAGGATCTGAGGCCTTTGCTTGTGGCCGGAGTTCCGCCTGATGCCTTTGCGGCGGAAGGGCAGCTCTGGGGCAATCCGCTGTACGACTGGGAGCGGATGCGCGACGAGGGATACAGCTGGTGGACCGCGCGGATCCGTCAGTGCTTCACAATGTACGACGTGCTCAGGCTGGATCACTTCCGCGGCTTCGAATCTTATTACGCCGTGCCAGCCACGGCTGAGAACGCCATGTGCGGCGAGTGGAAGAAAGGACCGGGGATGGATCTGCTTGGTCGCTTCTCTGAACAATTCATCGCAGAGGATCTGGGATTCCTGACGGAAGATGTGCACAGGCTGCTGTATGAGAGCGGGTTCCCTGGGACGAAGGTCCTGCAGTTTGCCTTCGACGGCGACCCGGGCAATCTCTATCTGCCTGAGAACTATCCGGAGAACTGCGTCGTCTACACAGGCACTCACGACAACGATACCACCGTCGGCTGGTTCGAAGGACTGGCGGACTGGGAGCGCGAACCGGTGCTGAGGTATCTCGGAATCGATCCGGGTGCATGCGCGGATGGGCAGCCGAGTTCGGAAGCCAGGCGGCGGTCGTTGGCCGAAGCGGTCTGCGACGCGCTCATAGAAAAAGCCCTGACGAGCAGGGCCGACCTCTGCATCATTCCGCTGCAGGATTATCTGCACCTCGGCAGTGAGGCAAGAACCAACATTCCGGGAACAGTCGGCTGCAACTGGCGTTGGCGGCTGAACCAGGAGCTGTAAGTGGTTTGTGCATAGTCAGATAACCCATAAATAGGTGAATCCTTTTGATTTCTGTGCGTATAAGCACAGAAATCGATATAAAGTTGATTATTCTGAGTCAAAAGGGGTGGGTCATCTTCACTTTATCGGTGAAAATGACCCATTTTTTTGTTAAATGTCTGGATTCTGGGAGTCCTATAATGTGAATGACACAATAAAACAGCCAAAGCTCTGTTTTCTGTGCGTGTACGCTCAGAAAATTGAACTTTGGCCGAAATATGTGACTTTAGCCGAGTAATGTGACTTTGGCCGAAATATGTGACTTTGGCCGAGAATATGTGTGAATCTTACTATGCCTTGACAATCTCCAGCAGCGCGGCCTTGACGGCGGCGAGGGCGGCGTCGCAGGAAGCGGCGTCGGCTCCCTGGGCCATCAGGTACAGCTTGACCTTCGGCTCGGTGCCGGAAGGACGAACG
>CADAHK010000114.1 GCA_902787725.1 uncultured Eubacteriales bacterium
CGCGTTTCTGCTGCTCATGGTTGGCATGCCGCGTGTCGAGACCGCGGTTGAACAGAAGAAGTGGCAAGGGCTGGACCTCCTTAAGAAATACCGTGAAAACAATGACATGGTCGGTTGGCTGCAGGTGGAAGGGACCGACATAAACTATCCGGTCATGCGCGGCGAAGCGTATCTGTACAGGAATTTCAGCAGGGAGAATGATGATTCGGGCAGTCTGTTTGTTGAAGAGGATTGGTCAGAACAGGATCTGTGCACTTTGGTTTACGGTCACAACATGTGGATGTACGGCACCATGTTCAATCCTCTGCACAGATTCGCGACGCCGGGGTTCTTCCGCAAAAACAGGACGATCCGGTTCTACGCGATTCGGGAGGGAGGCCTGTCCGCGGAGAAGCGAACATACGAAATCGCCTTCTGCATAAGGACGAGGGTGGATGAGTGGAACTACGCCAGCTGCAGATATATACGCACCGGTGAAGAGCTTGCTGCCTTTGCGCGGGAGTGCGAAAGAAGGGCCGTGCAGAAGAGAGCGGGCGGGGAAAGCGTATCGGTTGAGAGCGGCGCCTTCATAGTCCTTTCCACATGCTCTTATCACGTCAGATGCGGCAAGGGGAGGCTTCTGCTGGTGGGAAAACTCACTGACAGAACCGAACAGACCCAAATCGACCGCATGGATAGGTAAAAACCTTGCCGCAAGGCCTCAAAAACTGATTGATATAGATTTCCCTGAATGTTATACTAATTGCGTATGCGCGGGCATACACGAAACAGTCAATATTATTTTTAGGGAGGTCTCATTAGATGAAGGGCTATAAAAGCGAAAACATTAGAAACGTCGCGCTGGTAGGACACGGCGGCTGCGGAAAAACTACTTTCCTGTTATTTCAAGACTTGGAAAAGTTGAAGACGGCCAGACGGTTTCCGACTATGACAAGATGGAAATCGAAAAAGGTTATTCAATCAACTGCGCGGTTGTACCTGTTGAGTACAACAAGGTGAAGATCAACTTTGTCGACACTCCGGGATCATTTGATTTCGTAGGCGAAGTTAACTCAGCGCTCAGAGCAGTTGAAGCTGCTGCAATCCTTGTAGACGCAGCATCAGGCATTCAGGTAGGAACCGAGAAGGCATGGGATTCATGCAAGGAATTCTCAGTACCTAGATTTTTCCTGATCAACAAGACAGACAAGGAAAACGTCAACATTGACGAGCTCGTAGGAGAGCTCAAGGCTAAGTTCGGTTCATCAGTAGTTACTCTGGAAGACAGAGAATCTCTGGAAGAAGAGATCGCAGGTACTGATGAGGAACTCATGGAATACTACTTTGAGAACATGGAGCTCACTGACGAGCAGTTCGCAAAGGGTCTTTCAAAGGGCATCGGAACAGGCGACATCGTTCCTGTATTCCATTGCTCATCACTCAAGGGCGACGGAATCGAAGAGGTTCTGCAGCAGTTCATAGATTTTGTACCAAAGCCAGCAGATCACGAGCCGTATCCGGCAGTTGACGGCAAGGACGAGGAAATCGAAGTTGCAGTAGATCCTGCAGGCAAGCCGGCAGTATTCGTATTCAAGACTCTGGCTGATTCATTCCTCGGAAAGATTTCACTTGCTAAGGTTATCAGCGGTACTATCAAAGCGGGTTCATCGCTGTACAACGCAAATTCCGAAAAGGATGAGAAGCTCGGATCACTGTTCTTCGTAAGAGGAAAGAATCAGGAAGACGCACCGGAAGTTGTTGCCGGTGACATCGTTGCAATAGGCAAGCTCCAGAACACAAAGACAGGTGATACACTCTGTGAGAAGGCAAACATCATCAAATTCCCTAAAATTCACTTCCCTTCACCGACTCTGTATCAGTGTGTTGAACCTGCTAAGAGCGGAGATGACGAGAAGATGGGCACAGGTCTGAAGAGACTCATGGAAGAAGATCCTTCATTCGTTCTCGAGAACAATATCGAAACACACCAGACTCTCATCGGAGGTCAGGGAGATATTCAGCTGAACATCATGAAGGACAAGCTCAAGGACAAGTTCGGTGTTGATGTTAACACAGTACCTCAGAAGATCGCTTACAGAGAGACCATAAAGGGTACTTCAGACGTTCAGGGCAAGCACAAGAAGCAGACCGGCGGTGCTGGACAGTACGGTGACGTTTGGATCAGATTCTCACCTTCAGAAGAAGAATTTGAATTCGGCGAAGAACTGTTCGGCGGTTCAGTTCCAAAGAACTATGTGCCAGCGGTTGAAAAGGGACTCAGAGAGTGCATGGAAAAGGGCCCTCTCGCAGGATGTAAGGTTCAGAACGTTAAGGCGATCCTCTACGATGGTTCATACCACGAAGTAGACTCAAACGAAATGGCGTTTAAGATCGCTGCTTCACTGGCATTCAAGAAGGGTATCGCAGAGGCAAATCCTTGCCTGCTCGAGCCGATCATGAAGCTTGAGATCAAGGTGCCTGACGACTACGTCGGAGCCGTAATGGGCGACCTGCCTAACAGACGCGGCGCCGTTCTGGGCATGGAGCCTATCGGAGGCGGAATCCAGAAGCTGATGGCTGAAGCACCTCAGGCTGAGCTGCTCGACTACGCTATCGCTCTGAGAACAATGACTCAGGCAAGAGGCTCATTCGAGATGGAATTCTCAAGACATGATCCTGTTCCTGCAAACATCTCACAGAAGATCATCGCTGATTACAAGGCTTCACAGGAAGAGAAATAATCTCGGCATAACACGAGAACCGATAAGAGACCCGCAGCATGCTGCGGGTCTTTTAGTAACCGGGAACAACGCTTGACAGAAGAGGGCAGCGACGATAAAATATAACAAAAGAACAAATGTTTGCGCGGAGGAAGAGCCAATGGCGAAAAAGGGAAAAACAGTTTTTGTCTGTAATGAATGCGGAAGCGAGAGCTCCAAGTGGGTGGGGCAGTGTCCTGTCTGCGGGGCTTGGAACACCATGTTTGAGCAGAAGGTTCCGGATTTCGCGGAGGATGATAAACGCAGGAGGACTTCAGGCGGCACCGCTGGTGACGGCAGACCTGCAAAGGCGGGAAAGCCTGAGCGCCTTGTCGAAGTCAAGTCATCCGAGACAGCAAGAATTGATACGGGAATAAGAGAATTGAACAGAGTGCTCGGCGGCGGACTCGTTCCGGGTTCGCTGTGCCTTATATCGGGAGAGCCGGGAATCGGCAAATCAACCATCATCTTACAGGCGGCGCAGCACATAGCCCAGTCGAATGGCGTAGTTCTTTACGTTTCCGGAGAGGAATCCGAGGAACAGATCCGTATGAGGGCTGACAGGGTCTGCGGAGATGCGGGCATCAGCAACAATCTTTTCATACTGGCGGAGACTAACATCGAGAATGTCAGCGCCGTGTGTCAGAACCTGAATCCAGTATTTCTCATCGTGGCCTCAATTCAGACGATGTACAGCGCGGATCTTGAATCGGCGCCGGGCAGCGTCTCCCAGGTGAGAGCGTGCGGCAACGAGCTCATGAGGATAGGGAAGTCTTACAACATTCCTGTCTTCATCGTAGCGCACGTTACCAAGAGCGGCGATCTCGCCGGACCGCGAATCGTGGAGCACATGGTCGACTGCGTACTCAGCTTCACGGGCGACAGGAGCCATGAACTGAGGATCCTGCGCTCGCAGAAGAACCGCTTCGGAACGACAAGTGAGATCGGTGCCTTTGAGATGGCGGAGGAAGGCCTTATAGAAATAGAAAACCTTTCCGGAATACTCATGGAGGAGATGGATAAGGACAGCGAAGGCGCTGTGGCGACGGCAGTATATGAGGGGACGCGCCCTCTGATACTGGAAGTCCAGGCGCTGACCAGCGCGTGCAATATTGGTTTT
Source organism: uncultured Eubacteriales bacterium (assembly GCA_902787725.1). Taxonomy (GTDB): domain Bacteria; phylum Bacillota; class Clostridia; order Peptostreptococcales; family Anaerovoracaceae; genus Lentihominibacter. The sequence continues at coordinate 3,859 of CADAHK010000114.1, forward strand.
GCGCGGAGAACAGCTCTGGGAATAGATAACTCCAGACTGAGCATGCTGATTGCGGTGCTTGAGAAGAAGATGGGGCTGAAGCTCATCGACCAGGATGTGTACGTCAACGTAGTAGGCGGACTGAGACCGGAGGGCACATATACCGATCTGGCCGTAGCTCTGGCGGTATACTCCTCATGCACGGGCAAGAAGTTCGACAGCAGGACGCTGGTTATCGGCGAAATCGGTCTTACGGGAGACCTGCGCGCGGTTCAGAATTGCGACAAGATAGTAAAAGAAGCGCAGAGGCTGGGATTCAGACGCATCGTCATGCCGATAAAAAACGCCCAGCATCTCAGGGAGAAAGAAAGGCAGTCTTTCAGCATTGAGATAGTGGGCCTTCGAAATATCGCCCAGGCCAGAGAGCTGTTCCCAAAGACCTACGAGATATGAAAAACGGATATAAAAAGAGCCGCGCTCAGGCGCGGCTCTTACTTTTCAAGATCGAGGGTAAACCAGAACTCTGAGCCTTTGCCCAAGGTGCTGTTCACGCCGAAATCGGATTTATGCAAAGACAGGATCTCCTTGCAGATGGACAGCCCCAGTCCGGAGCCCTCCACTGAACGCGTCATGTTGGAACTTGCTCTGTAGTAGCGCTCCCATATGTGATCAAGGTCCTCGGCGGCGATTCCGCAGCCGTAATCTATCACGGAAACCATTACCTGACGGCCCTGCTTTTTCAGGACGACGTCGACGATCTTATCATCGCCGCAGAACTTGACTGCGTTGGATATGAGATTGGAAACGACCTGTTTGATCTTCTCCTCATCCGCGCATACGATGAAGTCTGCAGGACAGTCAAGATGGAAGGTGTATCCTTCGTCCGTCTCCTTGACGCGGTAAGTATCAACGATCGATTTAACCGATTCGCTCAGGGAGAATCTGGTCTTTTCAATAGTGCTCTTGCCGGACTGCATCTGTGATACTGACAGAAGGTCTCCGACCAGGTTGTTGAGCCTGTCGGTTTCGTCGATTATAACCTGCAGGTGCTGCTCACGCTTCACAGGGTCATCGCCTGAGATATCTCTGATCATCTCCGCATAGGACTTGATCATAGTGAGCGGAGTACGCAGATCGTGTGATACGTTGGCTATGAGGTCCTTCTGCATGAGGTCGGACTTTTCAAGTTCTATGGAAGCTCCCGTCAGAGTATCCGCCAGATCGTTTATCTCGGTGTAGTGTCCGCCCGTAAAGACTATTCCGTACTCGCCGGCAGCCAGGCGCTTGGCCGAGTTCTTGATCTTCCTGAT
>CADAHK010000115.1 GCA_902787725.1 uncultured Eubacteriales bacterium
CTGATCGCGTTTCACACGGTTCTGCAGCCGCTGTTCAATTCGCTGGCCTTCAGACTGGAGGATGCGGGAGTCGCGATCAACTTCGGCATAGCTAGATCTGTGGGATCGCTTGCATACTCTGTTTTTGTGGCAATCCTCGGAACCCTCGTCGACCATCTGGGAATCAATGTTGTGCCGATTGCCGGCGAGCTGGCGTGTCTGATGCTCATAGCGAGCCTTGTTTTCACCGCGCACTTTTTCAAAAAAGGGAAGGCGCAGTCGGAACGGGGGAGCGAAGCGGTCTACGGCTCCTTGAATGATGATGCAAAAGCAGAAGAGCCTGAAGAGGAGATCAACCTGATTCAGTTCATCAGGAGGAACAAGATGTTCTTCATCATGAATCTGGGTGTGCTGGGGCTGTTCTTCAGCAACGCGGTTCTGAACAACTACATGGCTCAGATCTGCACAGGCGTCGGCGGAACAACCGAAGACATGGGAAGAATCCTCGGCGTAATGGCCTTCCTGGAAATACCGACTATGGTGATCTTCAAGCAGCTGAAGAACAAGTTCTCATGCCAGCTGCTTCTGAAGGCCGCTGCAATAGGATTTACAGCGAAAATCGCGATTTGCTGGCTGGCAAATTCTGTCGTCATGCTCTTCATAGGACAGCTGTTCCAGCCTGTTTCATTCGCTCTGTTCCTGCCGGGAATGGTGTACTTTTCGGATGAGATGATGAGCAGGGGAGAGGCCGTCAAGGGACAGGCGCTCTTTACGACGATGATAACAATAACAACTATCTTCGCCGCGCTTCTGGGAGGAGTTCTGCTGGATATTAGCGGCCCGAAGATGCTCACCTTCATATCAACTCTGGCGACGGCGGCGGGAGCTGTTGTGGTAATACTGGCGGTTGACAGGGTAAAGAGCAATAAACAGTAAAATAGTAAAAGTATGGATGATATCAATTAAAGGAGGTCCGGTATGTACGAGGAACTTACTGAAATACTGAGAGGAAGCGACAACATAGTTTTCTTTGGAGGAGCGGGAGTCTCAACGGAGAGCAACATTCCCGACTTCAGATCTGAAGCGGGGCTTTACAGCGCACAGTCCAACTACGGCATGTCGCCGGAGCAGATGCTGTCACACAGCTTCTTCGTAAGGGACACGGAGACCTTCTTTGATTACTACAAAAACAACCTGATATACACTGACGCTGAGCCGAACGACGCACACAAGGCGCTGGCAAAGCTCGAAGAGATGGGAAAACTGAAGGCCGTCGTTACGCAGAACATTGACGGTCTCCACCAGAAGGCGGGAAGCAAGACAGTATATGAGCTTCACGGATCAGTTCTCAGGAACAACTGCATGAGCTGCGGTCAGTTCTACGATCTTGACTACCTGATGGATCCGGCCCACTGCGACGGCTATATTCCAAAGTGCGAAAAGTGCGGGGGCGTAGTCAAGCCGGACGTAGTTCTCTACGAGGAGGCTCTTGATGATTACCAGATAAGCGGAGCTGTCGACGCGATTCGCGCGGCAGATGTTCTGATAATCGGCGGAACCTCGCTGGTTGTATATCCGGCTGCGGGTTTTGTAAGCTATTTCCGCGGAAGCAAGCTGGTGCTCATAAACAAGAGCTCTACTTCAATGGATAACAGAGCGGACCTTGTGATCCACGACGCGATCGGCAAGGTTCTGAAAGAGGCGGTAGATGGGCTCTAATTCAAAAGGGAACAGAATATGGGACGCCATATGGCAGTATAAGTGGCTGTACTTCTGGATTCTTATGGCCTGTGCTTTTGGTGTGGTCATTTACTTCTGGAAGGGCACTTCACAGGCTATCGACTTTTTCAGCGGATACCTTATCGAGCTGAGTCTTTCAGTGGACAATCTGTTCGTATTCCTTCTGATATTCATCAGCTTCGGGGTAACGGAACACGCGCAGCACAAGGTGCTGAACTACGGCATAGCCGGAACCATAGTTCTAAGGTTCCTGTTTATAATTCTGGGGATATCCCTCATCAACAAGTTCGAGTGGCTGCTCTGGGTTTTCGGGGCGCTGCTCATTTTCAGCGGAGCAAAGATGTTCCGGCCTAATAACGACGATGACGATCCGAGGGACGGCGTCATGTACAAGTTCATAACGAAGTTCATGCCGATGAGCGCGGATTTTGAAGGCGAGAAGTTCATCGTTGACAACGACGGAACAAACTACGACAAGTCGAGCCTCGTTTCCAAGCGGTCGAAGAAACTGTGTACGCCTCTCACGGTTGTAATGGTTCTTCTTGTCTTTGCAGACATAATATTCGCGATAGATTCTGTTCCTGCGGTCATCTCGATGACGAGGGATCTGTTCATTGTATATACATCAAATATGTTCGCGATAATGGGACTGAGACAGATGTTCTTCGTCCTTGAGCACATGCATAAGAGATTCAGGTACGTCAAATACGGCGTCGCTGTGATACTGATATTCACAGGAGTGAAGATGCTCCTCGACATATTCGATATTCACATACACAACCTTATTTCCATCGCGGTCATACTCTTCGTTCTCATAGCCAGCATAATTATTTCAGTAATTGTATCCAAGGGCAAAGACGATGAAGATGAGGCTGACAGAATGGAGAAAAAAAAGGAAATCGAGGAAGCATTCAGAGATTCGGAGGTAGACTGATGAGCTGGAGTCCGGTTTTCTTCTTCAACAGCATACTGCTCGGCGTTGGTCTGGCGATGGACGCTTTCAGCGTGTCCGTGGCGAACGGACTGGCTGAGCCAAACATGCGCAGCAGAAAGAGATGGATAATCGCGGGCACATTCGCGTTCTTCCAGTTCATCATGCCGCTTATCGGATGGGTCTGCGTACATTACGTGGCGGAGCGCTTTGAGGCGTTTCAGGCGGCGGTTCCGTGGATCGCTCTGATACTGCTCCTGTTCATAGGAGGCAAGATGCTCATTGAGAGCATTGTTGAACTGCACAGGAAGCGTGAAGCGGCGGAGGAGGGCGAGGATTTGCCTGTCAGTTTCGTCAGGCTGTCCGGACCGGCTCTTCTGGTGCAGGGCGTAGCGACATCGATTGACGCACTGTCAGTAGGATTTGCCATATCCGGATACAGGGCCGTCCAGGCGCTGGTGTGCGCGCTGATAATCGCAGTAGTCACATACTTCATCAGCAACGGAGGTCTGCACATAGGCAGGAAGCTGGGAGAGAAACTTACCGGCAAAGCCGGAATTCTTGGAGGATGCATCCTGATTTTCATAGGGATCGAAATATTCATCAGAGGAGTGCTATAGGATGTCAAAAGCGGAATATGACGTTCCAAAAATTAGTTTATACGCGGCGGGCGTGGCCTTTACGCTTTCCATAGGCTTTTCCTTTTTCGGAATCAAGCAGTGCGTTCCATACGCGGATACACTGACGATTCTTTCCTACAGATACGTGGCGGCGCTGATCAGTGTGGCGCTGTGGATCGGCATAGCGAAGGCTCTCGGGAAATACCCGAAGGCTGAGCCGGGAAGGCCAAGAGGAAAGCTTTACATGACGGCGGCGTTTTACATCGCCTTCATGATTCTGCAGATACTGTCGATGTTCTTTGCGACTTCGATCGAAGGCGCGATCGTCTTTGCAATGTCGCCGATTTTTGCCAAGATCATCGGGAGGATCGTTCTGGGCGAAAAATCCACAAGGCTGCAGATGCTCTTTATCGTAATGACGGTTACCGCTCTGATCGTGCTGATCATTCTGAACGCGACGGACATCACACTGAACGTAACGGGACTCATAATGATGACGATTGCCACTATCTTCATGGGGTGCCAGAATGTCTCGGCGAGATATATCCGCGGCGTCTTCAGGCCGATTGAGATTACAGCGACCATAGCCGTAGGAGGATCATTCATCTTCATAGGCGCGTCAATTGTGCGTGCCGCGGTCACCGGCGACTGGGACGCGCTGATTGAACCGCTGAAGCATCCTGATTTCGTAATATGGGTTTCATTCCTGGGCGTGTTCTGTATTTTGCTTTCGGCCCAGTTCATGGCATACATGCTCGCTCACATGGAGATAATACAGTCGACCGTCTTCAGCAGCGCGTCGACTCTTGTATCGATCATAGCAGGGGCGCTCATACTCGGGGAGCCTTTGCGCTGGTACCATTTCATCTGCGGAGCCATCATTCTGGCGGGCGTCGTAGGCCTGATGCTGGCTCCCGCAAAAGCGGAAAACGCCGGCAAGTCACTCGTTGATGACATGAATAAATAGGAGGAAAACATGAGAGGATCATTCACTTACTGCAATCCGACGAAACTGTATTTCGGCAAGAACGCGCTGCAGAAGCTGGCAGGGGAGCTCGATAAATACGGCCCTAACGTGCAG
>CADAHK010000116.1 GCA_902787725.1 uncultured Eubacteriales bacterium
TCATGCTGGCAAAAGCCGAAACAAGATCGAACGTTGCCGAAGGCGGCAAACGACACTAACGCCAATACACGCGGCGGTCCCTTTCGGGACCGCCTTTTTATTTCTTTTGCTTTGAGGGGCAGAATCAGAACCACAGCTTCGGCAGCACTTCCTTCTTAAGGATCCCAATTATTTTATCCGGTGAATCGACATCGTGTTCAAAAGTTTCAATAAGACCGCCGCTTGGAACGGAGCGTGTAAACTTCATTACCATAACACGTTCGCCTGCATTGTTGCGATATGTAAAGTCGGAGCACATGCCGTGATGCTCCCAACACATGAGATCACTGTTGGCCAGCATTATTTTGAAATCATTGAAGATGGTCAGCTTACCGGTCTTATAATTGTAAGTCGCCCAAATCGAACCGGGAGTATTCATCCATTCAAGCTCCTTCGGAACCCTCCAGCAGCAGGAGTGTCCACGGTAGTAGAACAAATTTCCTTTTAAAACTCCCGAATCAACCAGAGAACCATACAAAGATTCAACCAGACCATGTACATTTATCAGAGTTTCCTCTTCGTAATGCGCGGGAACAGCCAGGCTTTCTGCTGTGTTCAGTATGTCGCGCTCGGATTTTGAACGCACATAAGTTCCGCCGACGGTCTCATAGGCAATATCCTTATTCAAAGGCTTCTTTCTGTCTTTCTGAATGGCCCCGCAAACCATTTATATTGAGCGGGAGTCATCACAATGCGTGCGACATCAAGATTACCACGCGCAAACACATCAATAAGGTTTTGGATTTCCAGAATCAGCTTCTCCCGCGATGCCTGTCCGCCGCTCTCACGCCGTCCTGTGAGCTCGAGTATTTCCAGCTGCAGAAGAAGATACCGTCTTCGCGCAAGCAGGTATAGCTCCTTTGATGCTTTTGGAAGACACTTTTGCCTTCCATCAACACGTTTATAAAAAGCAATCCAGCCTTTGCGATTCGTGTAATATAGCTTGTCGGGAGGAAGATTTGCAATTATCTTCTTCACGCGACGAATTGACGACTCAACAAAGCAGCTGGATCAATGAGTTGTTTCATATTGGATAATCTCCGCATTATTACCCACAATATTAGCGACAAGTGAATTACAATAATAACCAACGTTACCAAATTATGACACTATGTTGGCGTTGTGTCAATCTGAAGCTTCCTGTGACCCAACAATCTGCACAATTAATAGAAGAATGTCCATATTTGTGTAGCACTCTACACAAATCATGTGGAATTCGCAGTTAATGTGTAAGTGCGGAGTGGTATTTTGCCTGTTTGTTGGCTTTTGCATTATTAACCTACACAATCAAGGGGCATTTCATAGAAAATGTGTAGATGGTTGGTTCTGCGACGATTTGTGTTGACACTTTCTCTTGTTGCGAGTATACTTACTTCGTGTCGCGACAGCGGCGCAGTTTTCGTGCGAGCAGGACCGCCAGAGACCGCTTTGGCGGGCAAAGGCAACAGGGTCCGGCAGCGAGCACGCTAGAAGATATTTTTTAGTCGCCGAAACAGTTGGCGCCGCAGGCTGCGGAAACGCGGCAGGCAAAGGCAACCGAGTAGGCAGGACCGAACCAGTTGAGAACGGGGCTTGCGCATGCAGGCAATGGCTCAACCCAGTAGGCAGAAAGGAAGACGAAATGTCAACAAAATCATTCATCGCGAAGCCGGCGGAGGTTGAACGTAAGTGGTACGTAATCGACGCTGACGGCAAGAACCTGGGAAGAATGGCATCACAGATCGCCGCTATTCTCAGAGGAAAGAACAAGCCAACGTACACTCCTCATGTTGACTGCGGTGATTACGTAATCGTAATCAATGCCGAGAAGGTAGCAGTAACAGGCAAGAAGAGACAGGAGAAGATCTACAAGAGACACTCCGGTTATCCGGGCGGACTCAAGGAGACGAACTTCGAAGACATGATGGCTAAGCATCCTACCGAAGCTGTAAGACACGCTGTTAAAGGCATGATGCCAAACGGCAAGCTCGGCAGACAGATGTACAAGAAGTTAAAGGTTTACGCAGGCCCTGAGCACAACCATGCAGCTCAGAAGCCGGAAGTTCTGGATATCAAGTAGGAAGGGAGGATCTGAAAATGGCAAAGACACAGTACTACGGAACAGGTAGAAGAAAATCATCAGTTCTCGACATCGTTAAGAGAGAGGTAAGAAGACCGTTCGAAATCGCAGGATGCGAAGGCAAGTTCGACGTCATCGCCACAGTTGAGGGCGGCGGCTACACCGGACAGGCGGGCGCGCTGAGACACGGCATCTCAAGAGCTCTTTGTGAAGCTGACAGAGAGGCCTACAGACCGGCTCTCAAGGAAGCGGGCTTCCTTACAAGAGATTCCCGTATGAAGGAAAGAAAGAAGTACGGACTCAAGAAGGCTCGTAGAGCAAGCCAGTTCTCGAAGCGTTAAGAAATTAATGCGAAGGCAAAAGGATCCGCAACGGATCCTTTTTTCTTGCCTGAAAACAGAAATACGCACGAAAAAAACAGAAATAATCGTCATCAAATCTTCACAAGAAGAGGAGATAATACTATTATATAGGGGAGGTGTGCAAGGAGGTAAGATGGCACGTAAAAGGAAAAAGAAAAAGGGGAAGCTAGGGATTATTCTGCTCATCTTCTTTATTTTAGTTCTGATGGTTCTGAGCGCGGCCGGAGCCTTTGCTTATTATGCCAACAAAGTCATCGAGGAGAACGCGATAAAGGATATACATCCTGATGACATCTATTCTCTCATATACCAGAAGACGACTATTTACGACGGCGAAGGGAAAGAGCTGGACGCTCTCTATCTTACGGGCGGAAACAGAACTATCATCGAGTACGGCGAAATCCCGACGGATCTTATCAACGCGATCGTCGACACGGAAGACAAGACCTTCTGGGAGCATAAAGGCTTCAACTACGTCAGAATGTTCGGCGCTGTAAAGGAGAAGATTTTCGGCGGCGGCCAGATTTCCGGAACATCCACCATAACCCAGCAGCTTGCCAGAAACATCTATCTGTCCGAAACAATGTCGGAGAGAACGATGGAGAGAAAGATTCTGGAAGCGTATTACACGAAGATTATAGAAGAGGAACTTTCGAAGAAACAGATACTTGAGACATATCTCAACGCTGTTTACTTCGGATTCAATTCATACGGAATAGCCGCGGCGGCGGAGACTTACTTCGGTAAGGAGCCGAAGGATCTGGATCTCACAGAGTGCGTCGCTCTGGCGGCACTTCCGCAGTCTCCTGACACCTACGCTCTCGTAAGGGCGGACTACTCCGGTTCGGAAACCGACCTCCCGGTACTGGAAAAGGGCAACGGCGTTCTCTATCTGTACAACGGCGGAGCGTCAGAAGACAGAAGAAAGATCATCCTTTCGAACATGGAAACGGCGGGGCACATAACCGCGGAGCAGAAGGAGGCGACTCTCGCTGATCCGCTGGAAGGCCATATAAACCTGAATTCGGAAGAGCAGCCTGCGGGCTATACTTATTACATAGACTGCGCCATAGATCAAGCGGTAGAAGATGTTGCCGAACAGTTCAACATCACAGAGGAAGACGCCCGCACCATGATCTACACCCAGGGGTATGAGATCTACACATGCCTCGACAGAGGGGTGCAGGACAAGCTCGACAAGGAGATAAACAAGAACTCCAACTACGCGGCGATCAGCCACATAAACAAAGACTCGAACGGGAACATCATCTCATCTTCGGGCGAAATTCTCATGCGCCCTTACAGCAAGTTCTTTGACGATGATGACAGGTTCAAGCTGAGCAAAGACGATTATTCAAAGGACGACAGCGGACAGATAAAGCTGTACAAAGGCAAAAAGCTGGACTTCTACAAGGTGCAGTCCGGAGACTCCGAATATGTAGGCGCTGATTTCAAGGGCGTTTATCAGCAGAACGACGACGGGCTTTACTTCCTGGAAGGCGGCAGCCTTCTGATTCCTGCCGGATACACGAGCTTCGACGATGACGGCAACTGCGTCGTGTCGGCGGAATTCACAAAGGACTTCCCTGATTTCTTCGAGAAGGACGGGGACAGCCTCAAGGTCGATCCTGAAGATTACAAGGCAGGTCAGAAGATGCGCCAGCCACAGGCAGCAGCTGTCATAATAGATAACGATACCGGTTGCGTTCTGGCAATGACCGGAGGCAGAGGCGCAAAAGGCAAGAAGCTTTACAACAGAGCAACCAGCCCTCGGCAGCCGGGATCATCCATAAAGCCTATCGCCGTTTACGCGCCGGCACTTCAGATGAGCGCTGACGCGGTGAGAGAGGATGAGGAGCTCAACCTCAAACCATCAGGCGGAGACAAGTGGGGAGACTACATAACAGCAGGAAGCATCATAGATGACGAAGCGCTTAAGCTGGACGGCAGGATTTGGCCGAGAAATTCATACGGCGGATTCAAGGGTCCGATGACCTTCAGAGAAGCTGTACAGCAGTCGGTCAATGTAGTCGCGGTCAAAGTCTTCCGGCAGATCGGGACGGAGTATTCAGTTGAGATGCTCAAGAAGAACGGCATCACGAGCATAGTCGAAGAGGGTGGAACGTCAGACATGCACGACGCCCTTGCTCTGGGCGGCATGACCAAGGGCATAAGCCCGCTCGAAATGACAGCTGCCTATGAGACTATCGCCAACGGAGGAGTCTATACGAAGCCTCGCTTCTACACGAGCATCATCGACAGCAACGGAGAAGTGCTGGTAGAAAACGAGCCTGAGGAAGAGAGAATATATGACGATTCAGTAGCCTGGATCATGACTGACATACTCAAGTCAGCAGTCGAGAAGGGTACCGGCCAGAACGCCAAGGTCAAAGGACAGGATGTCGCGGGAAAGACAGGAACCACTTCGTCACAGTTCGACGTATGGTTCTCGGGATTTACGCCGAGATACACCATGGCTCTCTGGATGGGCAGCGATGTGAACATCGCCCTGGCAAACTACTCGTCGGCGGCAGCCGCATTCTGGTCCAAGATAATGACCAGCGTATGCAGCGGGCTTCCGGAAGAGAAGTTCTCCGAGATGCCGTACACTGTAGTCAAGGTTGACGGCGAGTATTACACAGAGGGAACGCAGCCTAAGAAGGATCCTGAAGCTTCAGAATCAAGCAGCTACGATGGCGAGGAACCGTCGTCAAGCGATGCGGGCAGCACTAACAGTACGGAGCCGGGCGCCGAAAACTACTACGACACTCCTGTTTATCCGGATGATTTCTAACGGCCAACGCCGGGACATAAGTATTAAAAATTGTGATATAGTAAGGGCATGAGATTATTAAAAGGACTGGTGGCTTTTGCATTAGCTGTCATACTGATAGCCAGCTCCGCCCTGGCGCTGGGTTCATATGCGGTCAGCGAAGCGATTTCCGAGGAGGGAGTCGAGAAGGCCATCACTGAGACAGACGCGGTCGGAGAACTGACCGACAACATAATACAGCAGAATACAGTCAACATGGGAGGCGTGTACGGTGAGACCATGCAGGCAATCCTCAAGTCAGACGCCATGACGGATTACTTTACCGAGTACACGGCGAGATGTCTGCAGAGTCAGATATACGGAGAGGAAATGGAAGAGCTGGGATCCGACGATCTCAACATGGCCTTCAGCCGCGGAACGGACGAGTGCATCGCTAACGGCACGATAACCATGAACAAAGGCGAGCGCGCCATGTTTGATACGGCGCTCAATCTGGCAATGCCGGCGCTGACCGAGGGCATCAACTACGTCCTCTCCCAGATGAACCTGACGGATTTCGTCGACGAGGAGACGGCGGAACAGATTGAGATGGCCCGCACGGCGACATCTGATGAAGTCAGATACGGAGCCGCAGGCATAGCGATACTCGCGTGCATTCTGCTCTTTGCATTGTACTGGAGAAGCAAGTCGGGCATGCTGCTCTGCGGAATCCTGATTCTCGTTGTAGCGGTGCTCTTCTACGGGGTGTCGATGATGATCGACAAGACGGTGACCGCGGACGGCGCGGGGCTGGTTCTCTCAAGACAGATGCTGTACATCATGATATCATACGGAGCGACGGAGGCGATGAAAGTCGGTACTGTCATCGGCGGCGCGATGATTGTCGCGTGTCCGATATTCAAGCTCATTTTCAGAAGCCGGTAGCGTCAGGCAAAGGCAATCCGGCGCAAAGGCAGACAGGAGGTTATTATGAGTTTTGCGGAATTTGAAAAAGAAGTAAAGCTGCAGGGCAAGGTCATGGCGATCACCCGCGTGAATCTGGCGGACGAGACGCCGCAGCACTCGCTGGGGTGCATCTTCAGAATGTTTGACAGGATACTGGC
>CADAHK010000117.1 GCA_902787725.1 uncultured Eubacteriales bacterium
AGCGGGCCTTTTACCGGTCTGACAAGTCTCACCCAAGGAGCCGAAATCAGATACTTGACCGGAACATCGTTCAGCTCACCCCTGCTTCTGTAATCCAGAACCAGATTTCCGCCCATGCTGTGGCCGTAAAGGACGATTTCCTTGTTCGGATACTTCTTTCTTGCGTAGAGCAAAAGGTCGCTTATGTCCTTAAGAACCTCATCTCTCGGAGCGCAGTGACCGAGAGGACCAACGGAATCGCCGTGTCCTCTGAGATCCATGGAAACCGACGCTATGCCCTTCTTGCGGAAGGCTTCGGCAACTCTGTCATATCTGCCGCCGTACTCGCCTATTCCGTGCACTATGCAGACTACCTTTACCGGATCAGCCAAAGGCCAGCTGTACCCTCTTATTATGCCCTTATCAACTTCCTTGAGTGTAAAAGTATCGTACATCCGAACATCCTCCTGTGAACTGTCAGATTTTTACAAAAACAATATCGTATTTATCCATTTATTTCCTTTTTTCTTGAAGTCGCCCTCTTCCAGTTCTAAATTATCCCTACAAAAGGAAAGGAGATAAAAAACATGTCTGGCAAGAGAGCTTCAACTTCAAAGAAGAAATGCAGCTTCTGCGGCTGCACCTATGAGACATTCTCATTCAAGCACGGCTACGTCTGTGACGGATGTCTCCAGTATATCAAGAGCAACTACAATCCCGATGACCGGAAACGCGATGAATCTGTCCCTGATGAGCAGTTATCTGATGAAACGGACTGCTCATCCACGTAGCTTGTTCAGCACCTTGGTGAAATCCTCCGGCAGAGGACTTTCGAACTCCAGATACTCTTCCGTAACCGGATGGACGAATCCCAGAACAGCGGCGTGGAGCATCTGTCTCTTCGCCCCTTCCCTGTTCTTCGACGGACCATAAAGCTCATCCCCAAGCAGCGGGTGCTTGATATGCGCCATGTGGACGCGTATCTGGTGGGTTCTGCCCGTCTCCAGCTTCGCCTCTATCAGAGTGTACTTCCCGAACCGCTCAAGCACTCTGTAATGAGTCACAGCGCTTCTGGCGCTCTCATATCCGGGTGCGCCTTTCGCTATGACAGCATTCCTGAGCCGGTTTCTGGGGTCTCTTCCAATAGCCGCGTCTACAGTCCCTTCATCCTCTTTGATGTTGCTGTAGACTATGGCCCTGTACAGCCTGTTTATGGAGTGCTCCTCGAGCTGGCGAGCCAGACCCGCGTGGGCCCTGTCCGACTTTGCCACGACGAGCAGTCCGCTTGTGTCCTTGTCTATCCTGTGGACTATGCCCGGCCTGATCACACCGTTTATGGATGAGAGCTGATCTCCGCAGTGGTACATGAGTGCGTTTACGAGAGTTCCTGTGTAGTTGCCCGGCGCAGGGTGAACGACCATTCCCGCCGGCTTGTCAACTACAAGCAGATCAGCGTCCTCGTAAACCACATCGATAGGGATGTCCTCAGCCTCTACTTCAAGCTTCTCAGGCTCGGGAATCTCAATAACGACGAAATCGCCTTTGCTGCACTTGTACTTTTTTGAGTCGCAGACTGTCCCGTTTACCGATACGGCTCCTTTCTCGAAGAGCTTCTGGATGAAGCTTCTCGAGTAATCTTCGAGTCCTGCAGAAAGAACCAGGTCAAGCCTGGTTCCACTCGTCTCTTCCGTAATATTAAATTCTTCTCTTATTATGTTTCCCATGAACCAAGCCTATTTTTCATCCTTCATGGATCTCAGCGCGTACAGAAGCATGAGTCCGCAGCCGACGCATATGCATATGTCCGCCACGTTGAAAACAGGAAAGCTTCCGAAGTCGAGCATGTCGACAACATATCCGTAAAGCGTCCTGTCTACGATGTTGCTCAGGCCTCCTCCGCAGACAAGGGCCAGTCCCGTATTGAAAACAGCCGGGAACTTTTTGTTGAACCCTATGAGGAACACAAGGACCGCGGCCAGAAGCACTGCGGTCAATATGATTATCACCGTCTGATGCCCGTAGAGCATGCTGAAGGCGACTCCCCTGTTCTGCACATAGGTTATGTGAAAAAAGTCTCCGAGCACAGCGACAGTATCGCCGGGCTCGAATCCGCTTTTTACCAGAGCCTTAACTATCCTGTCGAGGACTATGACTGCGGCAATTATTACTGCGTAGATCATAGTTTACCTGTATGGATCGTGTCCTGAGTTACTACTGTCTCGAGCGGCTCTTCATCCTCAGCAACAGGCAGGTCTTCGAAATCAACTATGCTGCTTGCGGATACTTCCTCTCCCCTGCTGGACTCGAATCTCTGAAGCTCGTTTTCCAGCATTCTCTTGTAGCGGGTTCTGAACTCGATGTATCTGGCTCTGATGTTCTGGTTCTCCTTGGTTAGAGCCTCAGACTCCTCACGCGCGTTCTTGATCATGAGCTCAGCATCCAGCTCAGCGTTCTTGAGCAGAATCTCCGCGCGCTTTTCGGCGCTTGCTGCGATGTCAGTCATTAGAGACTTGGCAGCCTGAAGTGTTTCAACAACGTTGCCTTCAGTGTTTCTGATCCGCTCAAGTTCCTCCACCAGCCTGCTGTTTTCTTCTTTGGTCTCGCGGAGTTCGTTAAGAAGTCTGTCCAGATCCAGAGTTATCTCGTCGAGGAACTCATTGACTTCCTCTTCCTTGTAACCTCTGACAGCTTTAGTGAATTGTTTTTCCTGAATATCGATAGGTTTTATCATCGATCTTACCTTTCTGAAGTTTTACTTCCGGTCTGAAGCTTTACTTCCAAGGATTTTCGTCAGCTCCGGCGAAGCTGTAAGGCTTGTTCTCGCCGTCGGCGAAAATCGCTACGTTCTCCGGAGCGAAGATGAAGATGTTGTTCGCTACCTTCTGAACGTTTCCGTTGAGGGCGTAAGTCGCTCCTCCCAGGAAGTCGAATATCTTTCTGGCTGTATCAGTGTCAAGCTTTTCAAGATTGACTATGACAGGCTTTCTGCTTCTCAGATTGTCTACCAGTCTTGAGCACTCATCGAAGCTCTCCGGTTCGATGACTACCAGCTTGAACGCGTTGGTTATTGATTTCACTGTTTTATTCTGCATAGGCACTATGTTAGTAGTGTCATACTTCTGGGAAGGACCAACGGGTTTTCTCTGCGGCACCGGCGTCCTGTCCTGATAAGACGGCTTGTACGTTTCCTCCTCAAGTTCTTCGTCTTCGTCGTATTCTTCGATTCCGATAAGATCCCTGAACTTATTAAACATTCCCATTTTTCTTTGCCTCCTGATCCTTTCTGTACTGTACGTAATCTCTTTCTCCAAAAATTGCGCTTCCAACTCTTACAAGGTTCGACCCTGCTTCGATCGCTACCGCGAAGTCATGTGACATTCCCATGGACAGATACTCGAAGTCGAGCTTCGGGTCGTCTATCTGCGCCAGCTCGTCGTACTTGGCCTTGACCGCGTCGAAGAACGGCTTGACGTCTCTCGGGTCATCAACGATAGGAGCTACGCTCATGAGTCCTTTGATTCTGATGTTCTCAAAGTTTGCCAGAATCTCTCTCACCAGATCGCCGGCTCCGTCGATGGTAACACCGAACTTGCTCTCTTCTTCAGCCGGATTGATCTGAACCAGGATGTCCATGGTCTTGCCGGCTGCCTTTGCGCGCTTATCGATCTCCTTCGCCAGTTTGACCGAATCAACCGAATGTATCATGTCGACCTTGTCGATGATGTACTTTACTTTGTTTGTCTGCAGGTGGCCTATCATGTGCCATCTTACAGGCTTGATATCGTCGTACTTGTCCATGATCTCCTGGACCTTGTTCTCTCCGATATCCGTAACGCCGGCGTCGATCGCCGTATTAACTTCTTCCGGGGTTCTGGTCTTGCTTACAGCTACCAGAATCACATCTTCGCTTTTTCTCCCCGCTATTTCAGCCGCTTCAGAAATCTGCGCTCTGACTGTTTCGAGGTTCTTTCTAATGTCTTCCATGTCAGTTTGATTCCTCCCCAGGCTTATTGCCTTTGCATGTATTTAATCGTCGGCCAGGTCTTTCTCGAGAGCCTCCTGAGGATCACGCAGAACCTCCTGGTATACTCTCACAGTCTCGACCTGCTCGTACTTTTCGTTTACGTATATGGATTCATATATTACAGACTGCTTGCCGTCGGTTATCTTGACTTTTATCGGCCTGAAATATGTATCGCCATCCTTCGTCTTGACGTAGACGCCCTTCTGGCCGTTCTTCTCTATGATGCACTCGTTGTCCACTATGAGGCCCATGGTGTTGCTCTGAACGACGGTCATGTCCACCTTCCTGGCGCTGCAGAAATCCTCGTAGTAAACGACGGTCATGTCCACCTTCCTGGCGCTGCAGAAATCCTCGTAGTAACAGTTGAGGTAGAAGACCATTCTGACGAACTCTCCGTCGCGCTTTATGGTCCTCACTTTGGCGTCCAGAGCGGTATCGCCGATGGTGATTCTGACCTTCTCGCCTTCCTCATACTTCCTTGCGTCAGCCTTTTCGACCCAGGAGATTATGTACCAGGCGTCGTCGTTGGAGATCTTGTAGATCGGCTCTCCTTCGTTGACCTTCTCACGATTCAGGTCGATTTCCTTGAAGTCCAGCTCTTC
>CADAHK010000118.1 GCA_902787725.1 uncultured Eubacteriales bacterium
ATGTCTCATGAGGGCAAGGAAAAAGAGGTAAAGCTCACCCGTGATGATATCATCATGAAGAGCGTTGACTGGAAGATGCTCGATGACGGCATCGGTTACATAGAAATCAATTCATTCATAGATACTACCGGCGAAGACTTCAGCGACGCCCTCGACAAAGTGGAAGCTGAAGGCGCCAAGGGTCTTGTTCTCGATCTGAGAAACAACGGCGGCGGACTTGTGGACGAGTGCGTCGATGTCGCGGACGAGTTCCTGGATGAGGGAGTTGTATGCTACGTCGAAGACAAGGACGGACAGACCGAAACCTACGACGCTGAAGATGGAAAGACGAAGATTCCGACAGTTGTTCTTATAAACGATGGGTCGGCTTCAGCATCTGAAATACTCGCCGGCGCGCTTAAAGACAACGGTTTTGAACTCGTCGGCACAAAATCCTTCGGAAAGGGCGTTATCCAGCAGACCATCGAGATGGGCGACGGGTCTGCGCTCAAGCTCACGATAATGCAGTATCTCTCACCTGATAAGCATGTCATCCATAAAAAAGGCATCGAGCCTACAGTCAAGATTGATGATGACGAGGATACAGATGAGGACGAGCAGCTCGACAAGGCCGAAGAACTTCTGAAATAACTTTTCCAGAATTGTTTTCCGAAAAAGGCAAATTGTTCTTTAATTGTGTAAAGTGCCAAAAGCGCTTTAATCCGCATTGACTTTACAGTACGAAAGTGATATAGTGCTGATAGAAGAAAGGAGGAATCGTCATGGCATATGATTCAAAATTCAAAAGGGACGATATTGATGAACTGTTCAAAGCCGTACTCCTTCTTGAAGATGAAGAGGACTGCTACAGATTCTTCGAGGATATCTGCACGATAAACGAAATACATGCTATCGCGCAGAGACTGCAGGTTGCGAAACTGCTCTCCGAGAACAAGACTTACAACGAAATCGAGGGTATAACCAAAGCATCCACGGCTACTATAAGCAGGATCAACAAGTGTCTTGTCTATGGTGCCGACGGATATAAGAGAATCCTGACCAGAATGAAAGAGCAGGAATAAACGGTTAATCGAATATTATCATGAGAAGGCGTGTCATTATTTTGTCACGCCTTTTATGTTATAATTCAGATATGATGAAACTGCACATCATTAATGACTACAAAAGCATTTATCCGCAGCTTAGAGGCAAAGACCTTACAGACGCGCTTATCCGCGACTGTCTGGGAAGAGAGGATGCTGTAATAGAGAGGACGGACAAAGGCAAGCCCTATGTGAGACTGACGGACGATGATCCGTGCGGTGCGCCTTTCATTTCCGTGTCCCACAGTGAAGACCTCTTCGCGCTGCTTGTTTCGGACAGAGAGGCGGGACTGGACATCCAGCACGCCAGAAACGCGAAGACCAACAGAATAGCGGCCAGATACTTTACGGCTGAAGAAGCTGAACAGGCCGCAGCCGACGGTACTTCAAACAGATTTTTTGAAATCTGGACCAGAAAGGAAGCACTGAGCAAGTATGTTGGGACGGGTCTGGAACACATAATGCAAAAAGAACAGGTACTGGACAGAGATGACGTCAGATTTACTGACCTGAGGCTTGAGGACGGGTGTTTCTGCTCCGTATGCACCGGAACAGAGGAAGGAGATCAGTCAGATGAAATTCAGATTTCTTATGGAAAACAAGACCGATAGAGAGGGAATCCTGGCAGAACACGGGCTGTCGATATATATCGAGGCCCAGGGAAAGAAGATACTGTTTGACGCAGGAGCTTCAAATCTCTTCGCGTCCAACGCCGCGAAGCTTAAGGTTGATCTCGGAGCAGTTGATTTCGCCGTAGTCAGCCACGGTCATTACGACCACACCGGCGGATTCCCAATATTCCATCAGATCAATCCGAAGGCGCCTATCTACATTCACAGGAACGCCTTAAGAGTATCCTACGGAACTGAAGGCGGAGCGCTGGGCGAAGGCGGGGTTCTGGATAAAGAACCTTGCAGCATAAGGTGGACGGACAAAGAGCTTAAGGACCTGGCGGATCAGCTCATGTTCACTGACGGACCTGTTGAGATAACCGAGGACATCAAGATTACCGGTACAGTTCCTTACGCTGAAGGATTCAAGCCGACAGACTATTTCTACTGCTACGACGGAGATGAGCTTGTACCCGACGACATGTCACATGAACAGGTTCTCGTTATCAGGGAGTCTGAAGGCCTTTACGTATTCTCCGGATGCAGCCACAGAGGCGTTATAAGCGCTCTGAACGCGGCAAAGAGCATGTTCCCGGGAGAGAAGGTCGCGGCTCTTATCGCCGGAATGCATCTCTACGCGGCCAAGAAGCCTGACAGGCAGAAAGTCATAGATGAAATCGTGGAAGAGAACATCAAAAAGGTGCTGCCTGTTCACTGCACCGGAATCGACGCAATATGCGAACTCAAGCTCATGCTCGGCGACAGGTGCATGATCGCCCAGGCAGGAGATGAGTATCTGGTGTAGGCATGGGTATGAATGCTCTGGAGAAGGCAACGGCATATTTGAACATGAAGCCCCATACTGCGAAGGAGGTGCTTGATTATCTTCTGCGCAAAGGCTATGAGGCGGACGAGTCGGAAGAGGCTGTAAAACAGCTGTCGGAATACGGATACATTGACGATTACGCTTATGCGAAGATGTACTTTGAATATGGCTTTGAAAAAGGCAGGGGAAAGGACCGCATAAGCAGGGAACTGGCAGGCAAAGGCATTTCGCGCGACGTGATCGATCAGGCGTACAGCGAGCTTGATGATGTACCTGATGAACATGAGATGGCGCGTGAAATAGCGTTACAGATCGCGGCGGAATCAGGTTCAGAACTGTCAGAAATGACATATGAGGAAAAGCAGAAGCTGCAGGCGAAGATAGTCAGAAGACTTGCGTCAAGAGGCTTCAGCGGAAGCGTTTGTTACAGCGCGGCTAAGGAAGCAGTGAAATGAAGCAGCAGTACGAGCGTACAGCGAGAATAATAGGCGAAGAAGGTCTGGACAGGCTGGCGGACTGCAGCGTGCTCGTCTTTGGAGTCGGAGGCGTAGGAAGCTATGTCTGCGAGGGGCTTGCGCGGGCAGGAGTAGGCGCGCTGACAATCGTCGACAAGGATGTAGTCGATGTTACGAACATCAACCGTCAGATTCCGGCGCTTAATTCCACAGTTGGAAGACCCAAGGCCGTGGTAATGGCTGAGCGGATCAGGGACATTGATCCGGACTGCAGGGTCGAAACCAGGGAGATGTTCTTCATGCCGGACAAACCGGATGATATTGCCTTTGCATCATACGATTACGTGGTCGATGCCGTGGATACGGTTACGGCCAAGATATATATCATCGAAAGAGCCCGTCAGGCCGGTGTTCCCGTAATATCCTCCATGGGAACGGGAAACAAGCTGGACGGAGGCGCTTTCAGAATTACGACTATTGAAAAAACCAAAGTATGTCCTCTGGCCAAGGTCATGAGAAGAGAGCTTAAGAAGCGTGGAATCGAAGGAGTCAAGGTGCTCTATTCTGAGGAAGAACCGCGCTCGGTGGGCGGAAGCATAAGCTTTGTTCCGTCGGTTGCGGGGCTTCTCATAGCCGGCGAGGTCGTAAGGGATCTGCTTGACACAGAAGGGAAGTAGCTATGGATTATCGCACAGAACTGCTGAACATGGTGAACAGGTTCAGCATTGAATCAGTTGAAGAATTCAAAGAGGCCGAGATGCTCATCGTCAGAGACTCCAGATTTAAGAGCATTCGCAAGAAAAAGGATTACGACGGGCATGTTCGCATGCTGAGACAGGTGAAGAACAAGGCTTTGCGCATCGATCCGAAGTCAGTGCAGGTTCCCGAGGACGATATCGACGCTACATACATGAAAAAGTCATTTGAGAAATGTCTGCTGGCTTTCAGCGCAGTATGCGACGGATATGTACAGATGCAGATGGCTCTTAAAGACAAATCCGAAGGCGCAAAACTCTCATACGGACAGTACAAGGAGATAAACAACAAGGTAAAATCAGCAAGAGTCAAGCTCAACGAGTGTCTGGATGAGATGAATATAATATATGCTAATTTCACTGAGTATTCATATACGGACAACAGCGAAGATCTTTCAGGCGTTGAGTACAAGACCTACGACCAGCTGTAGTCCTGAGGAAAGGGAGAAGGGATGAATTCAGTAATTATAGCAGTAATAATAGCGGCTGCAGTGATAGTAATAGCGCTGATCATCGCCATCGTGGTGATGCGCAGCGCGGTATCGGGCCTTGGCGACAGG
>CADAHK010000119.1 GCA_902787725.1 uncultured Eubacteriales bacterium
ATCATGTGCGCGATATTTTTCCTGACCTTCAACATCATCGGACCTTGGCTTCAGGATCTGATGGCGACGGGCATAGATTTTCTCACAACTAAACTCAACAACGCCATGGAGAGCGCGCACGTGAATCCTGCCCTTCAGGGACTTGTCATCGGCGGCATCTGTCAGGGCATTGGCGTCGTGCTGAGCTTTTTGCCTATAATCGTGACTCTGTTCTTCTTCCTTTCCATCATCGAAGACAGCGGCTATACAGCCAGAGTCGCGTTTCTTACCGATAAGCTTTTGCAGAAAATCGGTCTGTCCGGACGAAGCATTGTTCCGATGCTGATCGGTTTCGGCTGCACCGTTCCGGCCGTAATGGCAACCAGAACGCTGCCGAGCATGAGAGACCGACGGATGACCATACTGCTTTTGCCGTTCATGAGCTGCTCCGCGAAGCTGCCGATTTACGCATTCTTCGTCGCGGCGTTTTTCCCAAGCTACGGCGGCTTCATCATGACGGGACTTTATGTGCTCGGAATACTTATCGGCATTCTCGTAGCGATACTCTACAGACACACGCTCTTCAAGGGAGAAGCGGTTCCATTTGTCATGGAGCTTCCGAATTACAGACTACCGCGGCCTAAGAACGTGGGACATCTGATCTGGGACAAGGCAAAGGACTTCCTGCAGAGAGCCTTCTCGATTATTCTCATCGCGACGGTAATAATCTGGTTCCTGCAGAGTTTCGATACGCATCTCAATTTCGTAACTAATCAGGAAGACAGCATGCTCGCAATGGTTGCTTCATTCATCGCGCCGGTATTCGCGCCGGCAGGTCTGGGCGACTGGAGACTCTGCGTCTCTCTCATAAGCGGCTTCATGGCGAAGGAAAGCGTCGTGTCAGTTCTGTATGTTCTCTACAGCGGCGTCGGCATAGCGTCAGTCATGACGAGCCTTCAGGCTGTGAGCATTCTCATCTTCAGCCTTCTCTACACGCCTTGCGTCGCCGCAATCGCGTCAATCAGGCGAGAGCTTGGAAACCGCTACGCTCTGGGCGTAGTCTTCTGGCAGTGCTTTATAGCGTGGCTGCTGGCAGTGATCGTCTTCCAGATCGGGAGCCTGATTCTGTGACATTTTTTGTGATATAATTGTCCCATGCAGACGGAAGGAATTCAGCAGAAATACTTAAGAAAAGCGGGGCTTCTCGCGCTCATTACAGTGACCGGAATGGCGCCCCCTCTTTCAACAGACATGTATCTGCCATCACTGCCTAAGATGGCAGATTATTTTGGTGCGGCAACCGTAGTTGTCAACATGACCATGGTGGCTTTTTTTATTTCCATGGCGGTCGGCATGCTGGTTCTGGGGCCTCTCAGCGACCGCTACGGACGCAAAAAAACTCTGATTGCTTCCCTGCTTTTGTACATGCTCGCAAGCGTGATGTGCGCGGTAACCGCCAGCATCTATTTCCTGATATTCATGCGCATCGTTCAGGGCATTGGCGCGGGCGGAATGGTTTCGCTGTCCATAGCGATTATCAAGGACTGTTTCGAAGGCCCGACGCGCGCAACTGCTCTGGCTGTCGTTCAGAGCATGTCGGTAATCGCGCCTATCGCGGCGCCTGTAATCGGCGCGCTGATCATTCAGGTTTCAACGTGGAGAACGGTCTTCTTCGTACTGGCTGCAATTGCGGCAGCATGCCTGGCCGCAACGTTTTTATTTGAAGAATCAATCCGTGAAGACGAGCGGAACGAAGGCGGCATAATCGATTCCATCAAAAGGCTCGGCGTCGTCGGACGCAACGTGAACTTCACGTCGTTCCTGCTTTCCGTGTCGTTTTTTTCGGCTCCATTCATGGCTTATCTGGCTGTCGCTTCCTACGTCTATGAGGACTTCTTCGGACTTAAGCCGACGACATTCAGCATATTCTTCGCCATAAACGCGCTGTCTTCGGTTTTCGGACCGCTCATATACATGCGCATTAACAGCCGCGTTCCTGCAAAGGCAACAATGTGGGTTTTGTTCATCATTGGTTTTGCGGCCGGCATATCAATGCTTCTGTTCGGGCATGTTTCGCCGGTCATATTCCTCGCAACGATGATCCCGTTCAGCATGGCCAACAGCTATGTACGACCTTTCTCGACAAACATTCTTCTCGACCAGATCCAGGGCGATACCGGATCCGCTTCGGCTCTGCTGAACTTCACGCATACACTTCTTGGAAGCATCGGGATGTTCATCGGTTCCCTGCCGTGGAGTTCGTACGTCAGCGGCATCGGAATAACGATCGTCGGCTTTTTGCTTTTGGCTCTTGCCGTGTGGGTTTATGTGTTAAAATCTAGGTGGCGGTACATGATAAATGCGAGATAACAAATTACTGTTCACAATCTTTCTCATAGCGATGGTTTCCATCGGATGGGGCGTCGCGTTCCTGTCCCTGGCCATCCTGCTAAAGCACATGGCGCCGATGCAGGTTCTCGCGGCTCGCTGGAGCCTGACCGCGCTGCTGTTTCTGTGCCTGATTATATTCGGGAAAGAGCGGATCGATCTGAGCAGTTTCAAAGAACTTAGCCTGAGCAGCAGCTCTTTCCTCTCTTGCAACTGCACGGATAGAACCAACGGCTCTCTGCTTAGCCTCGTTCACCTCAAGAATCTTGAATCTTACTGTCTGCTTGAGCAGCTCATTAAGATCGAAATCTCTTCTGGGTGCAGCATGAGTAGCAGGTACGAAAACCTTAACTCCGTTATAGGATACGAGCACTCCGCCCTTGATAACATTAGTAACAGTACCCTCAAGTACAGTTCCAGCCTCGCTTGCCTCAACTATCTTCTGGAAGCCGAGTACAGCATCTACCTTCTTCTTGGAAAGTGTAACGATACCCTCCTGATCATTTGTCTTGAGCACAATAAGATCAAGTGTATCTCCAACCTTTACAACGTCCTCAGGCTTAACGGTAGGATCATCAGAGAACTCGCTTGCAGGAATATAGCCTGTATGCTTTGTTCCGATATCGACTGCTACCTCGCCGTTATTGATATCAGTAACGACGCCTTCAACCTTCATACCGATATGTATTTTTTTGAGGGTCTTCTCAAGCTCCTCCTCAAAATTAAATTCTTCGTCAACATTGTTCAACATTTCACTCATGGTCTGTTGTACCTCCTTGATTATATAAGCAGGTGTTGATGCACCCGCAGAGATCCCGATAAAATTTGCACCCCGTAAGTCAATATCGTAATTTCTGAGTCCGTCTGCGTCCTCGACAAGATAACACTTATCACAGAACTCGCTGCAGACAGCCTTAAGCTTCAAGGTGTTCGAGCTGTGGAGTCCGCCGACTATCACCATTACGTCAGCCTTTGCTGCCATTTCGGCAGCCTCCTTCTGACGCTCCTGCGTTGCGTTGCAGATAGTATCAAATACTACCGCCTCGGGCAGATAACGTTCAAACAGCTTCTGACAGTCACTCCACACATTCCTATTATACGTTGTCTGCGCCAAAATAGCAACCTTTTTTGATGAAAAATCATGCTCCTTCACCAAAGTCTCGAAATCCTGACAAGAACCGAACACATAACTCTCCCCTGAGCAATGTCCCCTTATACCCTTAACCTCAGGGTGATCTGCATCGCCTGCGATGAGAATAACGTACCCGTCTTCGGATCTTTCGCTTGCAATTTTATGTATACGGCTCACAAAAGGACAGGTAGCATCGACTATATCAACGCTCTTATCCTTCAGCTCTTCATACACCTGTGCAGCCACGCCGTGTGACCGAATGACCACCGTGTCGCCCTCTCTTACCTCTGAAAGCTCCTTCGGGAACACTCCCTTCGCCTTCAGATCAGAGACTACATTAGGATTGTGAATGATCGGACCTAACGTTACAACATTATTTCGGCTATCTAGCATATTATACACTATTTTTACGGCTCTGTCTACACCAAAACAAAATCCCGCAGTTTTAGCAACAAAAATTTTACATTCTCTTAACATTTAATGTACCAGATCAACGATATTTTCCATAATTTCACTTTTTATTTTCTTCAGATCCCTCGGTGAAGTGCTTGTTATACCCAGCTCCTTAGGCTCAATAGGCTTGCCGTATCTTACAACGACTCTCTTTCTGAACTTGAGTTTCCCCTCAAAATTGATACCGACGGGTATAACCTTTGTCTGTGCAACGGCAGCCACAAGTGCCACGCCTGTCTTGCCCTTGCCCACCTTTCCGTCCTTGCTTCTTGTTCCCTCGGGGAAGATAA
>CADAHK010000120.1 GCA_902787725.1 uncultured Eubacteriales bacterium
TGATATGAGCAGAGCTGCCTGTCACTGAATATGTGGATTTTATGCACGAGACGAGATGAACTAAACACGATATCAGATAAGTGGCTCACCCCGGAAGTACGGTTCCCCCGTACTCGTCTTGAATGTATTGCACTGCATGACGTTCGTAACGTTACGGAAATGCTGCACTAAAGCCGCATTCAAAGCATCTCTGTCCCCTTGGTTGATCGCGTCGACAATGGCCTCATGCTGGGACACCATATTTGTTTTGGATTCGGCTTTGAGTGTCAGGAGCCTGGCACGGAAATAATTGATCTCATTCATTCCGGCGTATTCAAACGCATAATCCTTTTTATCTATTGAGTAAAACAAAAAGTGAAACTCCGTATCCAGCTCAAAGATATGGGTATAATCGTTTATTTGCAGAAGCTGTTTCTGCCTTGTTATCATAGAATTCAACACAGGAAGAAGCGGCTTCAGAAGTCCCTTATCAAAATCATCCAGAATCACCCTTGTTTCGATCACTTCCCGAATATATCTGATTCGTTCAAGCTTCACGAGATCTATCGGAGATACAAAACTGCCTCGCTTTGGATAAATATCAAGACAACCTTCCGTTGCCAGCCGCTGCAGAGCTTCTCGGACCGGAATGCGGCTGCAGTTATACTGTTTGGAAATTTTCACCTCGCTGAGTTTGCGGCCCGGCTCAAACTGCAGGTACGCAATCTCATTGCGAAGGTTGTGATATATATTGTCAGCGAGTGTAATGTCCTCGGTCTTCATACGATAGCCCCTGTGATTGCGGATTTGTTGAAAGAATAATTCTAGTATACATGCTTTCGGGCAAAAATACACAGGGAAGATTCCGGTATTAATATTCAGAGGATCTTCGGACGACTCTCAGGATCAAGCCTTGCACTCAGGCTGTATACTTCTCAATTGTCCTGCGGACAGCGCCTTTTCCTGCAAGTTCCTCTATGAACATCGTAATGACTTTATCAGCAAGTCCGGCAGCTTCCAGATCTACGCCGAAAATCTGCGCATTTTTAAGAAGCGGAAGGACTTTCTCCGTAACTTCTCCTCTGGACGGAACGTCGCCAAGCTTGAACGATGCGACGTACTTATGCGCATCTTCATATAACGGGTCCGGTGAAGGCTCGAATGCCTCGCCCTCGTCATTGACTGCCATCAGATAACGCAGCCATCCCGCCTGAACAAGCGGAATCATCGTGAGGTCAGGAGCCTTTCTGGAAGGGTCCGCAATATAAGACTTGATTGTCTCGCCATAGCGGATCGCAAGTTTCTGCGAGGTGTCCGTCGCGATTCTCTGCGGCGTATCCGGCATAAACGGATTGGGAACCCGCACATTGACTACAGTGTCGATAAACTCTTTCGGATCAAGCACACCGGGATTGGTTACAACAGGAAGTCCCTCTTTGTAGCCAAGCGTCTTGACGAGCTTTACAAGATCTTCATCCTTCATCTCATCGGAAATCTTTGTATAACCGAGAAGACAGCCATAGACTGCAAGAGCAGTGTGAAGAGGATTGAGACAGGTTGTAACCTTCATCCGCTCAACCTTGTTTACGGTTTCGCGATCCGTGAAAATAACGCCGACCTTATCAAGCGCAGGCCTTCCGTTCGGGAATTTATCCTCGATTACCAGATATTCTGTTTCCTCCGCGTTAACGAAAGGAGCGATGAAGGTCTTCTTCGATGTAACGACAGGCTCCAGATCCTCCAGCCCGTCTTTCTTCAGGATATCTTCAACAGACGCGTCCGGACGAGGTGTGATTTTGTCGATCATTGACCAGGGGAAGCTTACTTTGTTTTCATCATTGATGTAAGCCTTGAATCCGGATTCTACGAGCCCGTTCTTTACCCACTCGTCTGCGTAAGCACTGATTGCGCCATAGAGTTTTTCGCCGTTGTGAGAGCAGTTGTCGGTCGATACCATGGCAACCGGCTTTTCACCTGCTTTATATCTGGCATACAGAAGAGCCGCAACCTTACCGATATAGCTTGCCGGCCTTGCGGGGCCTGCGGCAAAATCGGCTGTTACAGCAGGAAGCTGTTCGCCTTTGCCGTTAACAAGGCTGTAGCCTTTTTCCGTGATTGTAAACGTGCAAAGCTGAAGAGAATCGGAAGTGAAAATCTCTTTCATTCTGGCAAATTCGGCATCGTTCTCCGAATCCAGTATGCAGGATTCCGCAATAGAGCCTACAACGGTCTTTTCGACGGAACCGTTTGCCTTCAGCGTAACAAGTACGGAAAGGTTGTCGTGCGCGCGGTATTGTTTTTCAACAATTTCATAATCAAATCCCTCTGCAACAATCAGCCCCTTATCCGTCAGGCCTTCATTGAGCATTCTCTGTGCGAGATTCGCGTGAAAAGCGCGGAAAATATTGCCTGCACCGAAGTGTACCCACACAGGAGCAGCTTTCGTAGCTGCCGCCATGGCATCTATGTCAAAATGTGGAAGATCATATCCCTTGGAGAGCCATTCCTCTTTATTGTTTAGTACTCCTGTACGATTCAGTTTCATAATTTGTCACCTCATAAATACAGCAGCCGGCCGGCGGCTGCTGCGAATTTGATTATTCCAGTGTCTCGATGGTTCCGCCGTTTGCCTCAATCAGGCCGTTCAGATACGCGCTTCCAAGCGCTCTGTCATACAGGCCATAACCGGCTCTGCCGGTTTCGCCCCAGATCATACGGCCGTGGTCAGGACGGAAATACCCGTCAAAGCCATTGTCAACGAGCGCTTTGACGATCGCATTCAGATCCAGAGATCCGTTCCGGCTCAGGTGCCCTGCTTCCTCGAAAGAAGTATCCGGAAGAATCTTGACGTTGCGGATATGCATGAACGCGATTCTGTTCATGCCGGCGTACTTGCCAACCATTGCGGGAATATCGTTCTTCGGCGAGCTTCCAAGAGAACCTGTGCAAAGGCAGAGCGCGTTCGCAGGCGAATCTACAATGGAAAGCATTCTGTCCAGATTCTTCTCGCAGGTAATGATTCTGGGAAGGCCGAAGATCGGATACGGCGGATCATCCGGATGAATTGCCATTTTGACGCCGACTTCTTCAGCAACCGGAACGACACGCTTCAGGAAGTATGCAAGATTCTCCCAAAGACCTTCCTCGCCGATCTTTCCGTACGCATTAATGAGGTCGCGGACTTCTTCCTGTGTATAAGAAGTGTCCCATCCGGGAAGATGGATATCATCTTTGAGCGGATCAAGACCTTTCAGCTGATCCCAGTACATAACCAGGCTTGTGGAGCCGTCGGCGGCCTTTTTGTCAAGCTGTGTTCTGGTCCAGTCAAAAACAGGCATGAAGTTGTATGTTACAACCTTAACGCCGTACTTCGCGCAGCGGCGAATGCTCTCGCAGTAATTATCGATCATTCTGTCACGATCAGGACGGCCGAGCTTGATTTCCTCCGGTACCGGAATGGACTCGACAACGTCAAAAACAAGACCGTTTTCCCTGCACTCATCCGCAATATGCTTGATGCTTTCTTCCGGCCATACCTCCCCGGGCTTTACATCGTAGACAGCTGATACGATGGAACGCATACCGGGGATCTGGCGGATCTGCCAGAGTTTTACCGGATCATCATCTCCATACCAGCGAAATGAACTTTTCATGATTTGTAATCTCCTTTACCTTTTTTCTGCAAAACAAACTCAGTCTTCAAACTTCAGATAAGCGCCTTCCATCGGGGAAGCGGCATGCTCCGCGAATAACCGGAGCGCGCCGGCTTTATACTTTCTCGGCTTCGGCACCCATGATTTCCGGCGTTCTTCGAGGATCTTTTCCATTTCCTCCGGAGTCCTGCGCTCGCCCTTGACGCCGACAATATTCAGCCTGCGGGCAAAAACATCGAGCTCGATCAAATCACCCTCTTCAACGAGAGCGATCGGACCGCCTGCCTGCGCTTCCGGTGAGCAGTGACCGATGACAGGGCCGGTGGAAGCACCGGAAAAACGACCGTCTGTAATAAGGGCAATCGACTTGCCAAGTTCCTTATCCGAGGAAATGGCTTCCGACGTATAGAACATTTCGGGCATGCCGGAGCCCTTGGGACCTTCGTAGCGGATAAACACGGCGTCACCGGGCTGTACCTTGTGGTGCAGTACCGCGTCGATGCATTCCTCTTCGGAATCAAACGGTCTTGCATGCAGCGTTGCTTTGAACATTTCCTTCGGGCAGGCGGTATGCTTGATGACCGCGCCTTC
>CADAHK010000121.1 GCA_902787725.1 uncultured Eubacteriales bacterium
TTGCATTGTTTAGATTATTCTCTGTCTGATGATTCCGGCTACCTGCAGATCAATCGTCTTGTCTTCCAGATCAGCCAGGATGTACGCGTAATCACCGCGGGTTTCTGAAGCGACGTTTGCCAGCTCCAGTTCGTTCAGCTTGAACATTACGTCTGATTCAGCGTTAGCCTTGCAGATGATGGAGAGACGAGGGCAGTCCTTCTTAGGTCCAAGGCTCAGGTTAGGCATGTTTACGGAATTTTTGATGTTGCCGTTTTCGATGTAATCCATGACCTGTGTTACCGCCATGCTCGCGCAGTTGTCCTCGGCTTCTGCCGATGAAGCGCCCAGATGAGGCAGTACGATGATGCCCGGCTCGTCTGAGTTCAGCACCGCATCGTCAGCGAAGTCAGTTACGTACTTGGCGACCTTGCCTGAAGCGAGAGCTGCCAGCAGGTCTTCGTCGTTCATCAGTTTGTCGCGGGCGAAGTTCAGGAAGATCACGCCGTCCTTCATCTGAGCGAAGGCTTCGGCGTTCATCATGCCTTTTGTCGCGTCGTTTGCAGGTACGTGTACTCCGGATAGAGCTTCGCCAGATCATCCACTACGGAAACTTCCGCAGGAAGCGCTGCCTTGACTTCATCCGTCAGGAACGCGTCATAACCAATAACATTCATTCCCAGAGCCAGGGCCGAATCAGCTACCAGACGGCCGATAGCGCCCAGTCCGATGATGCCGAGGGTCTTGCCCATGATCTCAGTGCCTGCGAACTGGCCTTTGCCCTTCTCAATCTGAGGGCCTACGCCTTCGCTGCCTTTGAGGGTCTTTGCCCACGCGATTCCGTCAGGTACGTTACGGGCGGCCATGATCATTCCGCAGATGCACAGTTCCTTTACAGCGTTGGCGTTTGCGCCGGGAGCGTTGAATACCACGATGCCCAGGTCGCTGCATCTGTCAACTGGAACGTTGTTTGTGCCCGCGCCCGCTCTGCCTATGGCCAAAAGGTCTTCCGAGAAATCCATGTCGTGAAGATCGTAGCTTCTCAGAATGATGCCGTGAGCGTCGCCCTGGTTTTCGACAACTGCGTAATCATCGGTAAGCTTGCCGAGACCAACAGGGGAAATTTTGTTGAATGTTCCGATTTTGTACATTTAATTCACCTCTTTATCTGAAATTATCCGGCTTTAGCCGGACCTTCTGTCTGCTTAAAAATGATTCTAACATAAAAGATAGAAAATATGTATAAAAAACAAAATCCGCACACAAAAAATACAGCTTAAATGGTATAATTAAAATGCGGGAAACCGCGCGTGACAATTGCCATATTTTAAGTAACATATACGGAGGTAACAATAATGAAAGAAAGAGCTTACAACTTTTCAGCAGGACCATCGATGCTTCCGGAAGAAGTCATCAGAGATGTCGCTGACAACCTGCTCAACTATCACGAGTGCGGTGAGTCTGTAATGGAGATGTCACACAGATCGGCGGAGTTCAAGGCGATTCTGGCCGAGGCTGAAGCGGACCTCAGAGACATCATGAACATTCCTGACAACTACAAGGTGCTGTTCATACAGGGCGGAGGAACTCTCCAGTTTGCCATGGTACCGCTGAATCTGGCTGTAAACACCGGCAAGATCGATTTCATCCTGACAGGCAACTGGGCCAAGAAGGCTTACAAGGAAGCTGTCAAGATGGGATATGACACCAAAGTTGTTGCTTCATCAGAGGAAGATACATTCACTTACATCCCTGAGGTCAAGAAGGAAGACTTCAGACCTGACGCGGATTACGTTCACATCTGCTACAACAACACGATCTACGGAACACACTATCCATACATTCCTGACACGGGAGACGTTCCGCTCGTAGCAGACATGTCATCATGCATCCTCTCAGAGGAGATCGACGTTACCAAGTTCGGAATGATTTGGGCAGGCGTTCAGAAGAACATCGCTCCTTCAGGCGTTGCGATCGTGATCGTAAGAGAGGATCTGATCGGCAAGGCGGCCGCGGACATCCCGACATACCTTGATTACCAGATCCACGCGGATAACGATTCCGCTTACAACACTCCGAATACGTTCTCAATCTACGTTGCCGGTGAAGTGTTCAAGTATCTGAAGAGAAACGGCGGACTGGCAGCCATGAACGAGAAGAACGTCGCAAAGGCAGCCAAGCTCTACGATTACATCGACGGCAGCGGCTACTACAAGTGCCCTGTAAGAAAGGAAGACAGATCCCTGATGAACGTCGTATTCGTAATCGGCGACAAGGATGTCGAGAAGAAGTTCGTTTCTGAAGCAAAGGCAGCAGGACTGCACAATCTGGGCGGTCACAGATCCATCGGCGGCATGAGAGCATCCATCTACAATGCAATGCCGGCAGAAGGTATCGACGCGCTGATTGAGTTCATGGAGAAATTTAAGGCGGAAAATGCGTAATAAATCAAATAGACTGATCAAAACAATATCGACACTTGTAATCGCGGCGGCACTGGCTCTTATGGGGACAGTGCCGTCTTACGCTGATGAAAGCACCTACGAAGGCGCGGAAAAAGCGCCTAAGACGACGGGCACATCCATTATCGTGATGGATGCGGGAAGCGGAACCGTGCTTTATGAGAAGGACGCCCACAAGAAGAGAGATCCCGCGAGCATGACCAAGATTCTGAATCTTCTGGTGTGCCTGGACAAGCTGGATTTCGATCAGGAGGTCACCGTTGAGAAAACGACAACGGGTGAAGGCACTGACATGAACCTCCAGAAAGGCGAGAAGCTTACAATTCGCGATATCGCCTACGGAATGATGCTTGCGTCAGCCAATGACGCCGCCGAGTACATGGGATATCTGGCAGGCGACGGGGACATCGACGCGTTCTGTGACATGATGGATGCAAAGGCAAAGTCCATCGGCGCCAAGGATACAGATTACAAGAACCCTAACGGCCTGAATCCTGATAAGGTCAACAATGTCACGACAGCCTACGACATTGCCCTCATGGCAAAGGAAGGCATGAAGGATGAGCGCTTCAGGGAGATAGTCGGAACCCGTGAGTACACAATAAAGGCCACGAACAAATCGAAGAAGAGGAAGCTCGTGAATTCGAACGCGTGCCTTTACAGCGAAGAGATTCAGAAGGCGGCCGACGGCGACAAGAAAGCTCTCGATAAATTCATCAAGAGGTACAAAAGCAATCCTTACAACTACTTTCCTGAAGACGAATCCGAGCTGCCTGACATGGTGCAGGCTTCGGTT
Source organism: uncultured Eubacteriales bacterium (assembly GCA_902787725.1). Taxonomy (GTDB): domain Bacteria; phylum Bacillota; class Clostridia; order Peptostreptococcales; family Anaerovoracaceae; genus Lentihominibacter. The sequence goes on from CADAHK010000121.1 coordinate 3,238, forward strand.
AAGGAAAGAGCCAAGCTGATGTACAAGCCTTGCATCGGCGTCAAGACCGGATATACAAGCACGGCCGGCGACTGCTTTGCGGGTTACGCAAGGCAGGGCAACATGGACGTCATCGTTGTCGTCATGAACGCGCCGCACGCAAAGGATAAGTTCCAGGACGCCAAAAAACTGTGGAAGTATGCTTTTGCGAATTTCAAGAGCTATACAGCCGCGAAAGCAGGCGAAGTGCAGGACTCTGTCAGAGTCAAGAGGGGATCGCTAAGAAGAGTCGATATCGGAGTGCCGTATGATCTCAAGGTCACAGCGCTGAGAGGCACCAAGCCGTCCGAGACGGTGACTACTGAGGTAAAACTTAAGGAAGAGAAGCCGATGGCACCGATTAAAAAAGGAACTGTAATGGGACAGCTCGTCGCCTATGAAGACGGCAAGGTCGTTTCAAAACAGAACCTGATCGCGCTCGAGACTGCAGAGAAGGGCGGACCGCTGTCCTACATCGGCATAGCGGATGAAGACCTGCCGCTGTTCTTCACGATTCTCGGAATCATCCTGCTGATTCTCATAATAATCTACAGAGTGAAAACTTCCGAGAAGAGGCGCCGGCGCAAGGAGAGACGGAGCCGCAGGAACAGGCGTAAACGCAGGCATAGAATAGAGAAGGAAAATCAGGAAAAGGGATACAGAGATGGAGATTTCAGAGAACATTAAAGATGCTCTGAAACAACTGCCGGACAGTCCCGGAGTTTATATTCACAAAGACAGCCTTGGCAACGTAATCTACGTTGGCAAGGCTGTTAGTCTGCGCAATCGAGTGCGCCAGTACTTCCAGTCGTCACGGAACATGGAGCCGAAGGTCAGGAGCATGGTCAGCCAGATCAGTGAGTTTGAGTACATCACTGTGGACAGCGAGATGGAAGCGCTGATTCTGGAGTGCAATCTGATCAAGAAGCACCGGCCGAAGTACAACATACTTCTCCGGGACGACAAGACATATCCATATATAAAGGTAACAAAGGAGGAATGGCCGAGAGTCGTAAAGACGAGAGTCGTTCGCAAGGACGGAGGCAGCTACTTCGGTCCTTACAGCGACGCGGGAGCGGTAAACAGGATCGTCGATCTGCTGAATTCCAGCTTCGCGCTGAAAAGATGCAGCGCGGTTGCCTTTGCGCCCGGATTCAGGCCATGTCTTAACTATCACATAAACCAGTGCAGGGGAATCTGCACCGGCGGGGTTTCACATGACGATTACGATGAAGCGGTCGCGGGAGCCGTGGAGTTTCTGCGCGGCCATTCGGCGCCTCTCGTCAACACGATGAAGAAGCGCATGAAAGAGGCTTCGGACAACCTCGACTATGAGAAGGCGGCGGAATACCGCGACTACATAGAAGCAGCTGAATCGCTGAANNNGAAGCGGACATTATCGTGCGAGTGGGGCAGGGGGACAAGGTCACTGACGCCTTTGCCGTGTTCTCTGTGAGAGACGGAAAGCTCGTGGACAGAGAGACTATGAGCATGGACATGTCGTCATCCATAGATGAGGACAGCGCCAGCATTCTCGCGGCGTTCATCAATCAGCATTACAGCAGGATGCCTGACGTTCCCCGTGAGGTCATCGTGGCGGAAAAACCGTCGGATGCAGCGCTTCTGGAACAGTACCTCTCGGAGATTTCCGCCCATAGCGTGAAGATAGTTAAACCGGAACGCGGCGAGAAGAGAGCGCTCCTGAAGCTTGCGCTGAGCGACGCGGCCGTACTGGCCGACTCAATGGACAGACGCGCAAAGGCAGCGGCAGCCAGGCGGGAAGAACTAGGAAAAGAAATCTGGGATGTGCTCTGCGAAATGCAGACTGAATCGGGCCCTTATGACGGCCGCCAGTTCAGGGCCGAGGCATATGACATATCAAACACCAACGGCGTGGATACTGTGGGCGCAATGGTTGTCTACGAAGGACTTAAGGCAGACAAGCAGAGCTACAGGAAGTTCCGGGTCAGGACCGTCGAAGGGCAGGACGACTACGCCTCCATGCGCGAGGTTCTTTCCAGAAGATTCATGCGCGTGTTCAGCGGCGACGACAAGTTCGCGGTGCTGCCTGACATCATATTCATGGACGGAGGCAAAGGCCACGTAACTGCCGCCCTGGAGGTCATTGAGGCGACAGGATTTGAGATTCCGGTAGTCGGCATGGTCAAGGACGATCATCACCGGACGCGCGG
>CADAHK010000122.1 GCA_902787725.1 uncultured Eubacteriales bacterium
TTCAAGTACTTCTACCCGACGAGCGTTCTCGTAACAGGATACGACATCATCTTCTTCTGGGTAGTCAGGATGGTGTTCTCGGCTCTGGAGACAACAGGCGAGGTGCCTTTTGCAGATGTATACGTACACGGTCTGGTGCGCGACGCCCAGGGCAGAAAGATGAGCAAGTCCCTCGGCAACGGCATCGACCCGCTGGAGATCATAGATCAGTACGGAGCGGACGCCCTCAGATTCATGCTTACCACGGGTATCACTCCGGGTAACGACATGAGATTCAAGGAGGACAGGCTCGAAGCCGCGAGAAACTTTGCGAACAAGCTCTGGAACGCTTCGAGATTTGTAATCATGAACCTCCAGGATGAAAAGGGCGAGTTCCTGCCGATGCTCAAGTGCTGCGAGGATTGCTGCGGACACGCCTGCTGCAATGACGCTGCGCTGACAGGCAACCTGAAGGACGAAGACAAGTGGATCATGAGCCGTGTCAATGACGCGACCAGATATATAACCGACACCATGGAGAGATACGATCTGGCCCTGGCGGGACAGAGAGCCTACGATCTGATCTGGAACGAGTTCTGCGACTGGTACATCGAGATCGTCAAGGGCAGACTCTACGGCGATGACGAAGAGGACAAGAAGGTCGCAAGATACATTCTGGTGAGGGCTCTGAAGAGCATGCTGACACTGCTTCACCCGTTCATGCCGTTCATAACCGAGGAGATATGGAGCTACCTGCCTCAGGGAGATGCAAAGGCAGACAATCCTCACAACTTCATCATCAGAACGGACTGGCCGGAGTATGACGAGCAGCTGAACTTCCCTGAAGAGACCGAAAAACTCGAGATGGCAATGTCCATCATCAAGGCGATCAGAAACATCAGAGCGGAAGCTGAAGCGGCTCCGGGCAAGAAACTGTCTGCTGTAATCCTGTGCGGCGAAGGCAGAGAGGCAGTGGTAAAGGCAGGTTCAAGATACATCCAGAATCTGGCCAACATAACGAACATAACGTACATCAGCGACAAGAATGACGTTCCTGAAGAGACAATGTCGGCGGTTGTCGACGGCGCGGAAGTCTACATCCCGCTGGATGAGCTCATGGACTACCAGGCCGAGCTCGACAGACTGACCAAAGAGAAGAAACGTCTCGAGGGAGAAGTCAAGAGAGCGGCAGGCAAGCTCAGCAACGAAGGCTTCGTAAGCAAGGCCCCTGCCAAGGTGGTCGAGGAGGAGAAGGCCAAGAAGGAGATGTACGAAGACATGCTGGCCAAGGTCGCAGACAGACTTGCGATCGTAGAAGCAAAACTCAAGTAAAACACATGAAGTGCCGCACGGCACAGTGAATAGAGACGAATGACAACAGCAGTAGATAAATTCCACGAATTCGACAGGTTCGGCAGCGTGCTGGGTCTGGAGAGGGTTAGTGAACTCTTAAAACGGCTCGGAAGCCCTCAGGAGAGCATGAAATACATTCATGTGGCCGGCACCAACGGCAAGGGCTCCGTTTGCAAATTCCTCGAGAGAGGCCTGGCGGGTTGCGGATACAAGGTGGGGCTTTACACCTCGCCGTACATAGAGAAATTCAATGAGCGCATACAGTTCGACGGTCAGATGATAACAGACGACGAACTCGAACTGTACGGAGATCAGGCTCTCGCAAAAGCAGCCGAAATGGTTGCGGACGGCCTTGACTCGCCGACTGAGTTCGAAGTAGTCATGGCCACGGCGTTCCTTTACTTCAAATCCAAGGATCCGGACATTGTGATCCTGGAAGTAGGAATGGGAGGAATAGGCGACGCCACGAACGTGATTGAGAAGCCTCTCGCCAGCGTCATCACCAGCATCGGCCTGGACCACATGCACGTGCTGGGTGACACTCTGGCTGAGATAGCCGTGAACAAGGCGGGCATCATCAAGAAGGGATGTCCGGTCATCTCAAACGTCAAGGACCATGAAGCGGCTGCGGTCATAGCGAAGAAGGCCTACGAGATGGGAAGCAGGCTCTACGACGTCTCGAAGATCAGGTGCTCAGTAGACTGGATATCACCTGAAGGCCAGCAGGTAAGCTGTGAGCTCTGGCACACGGATTACAGCGAGGTCGTGACAGGAATGATAGGACGTCACCAGGCTGAGAATCTCAAGACAGCCCTGGCGACCATAGAAGTGCTCAGACAGAACAGAGATATAAGCATCGAAAGAAGCAGGCTCTACGCCGGTATCAAGGAGGCGACGTGGCCGGGACGCTTCGAGGTTATGTTCACCCCTGAAAGCGACTGGAAAGCCTACGTGGTACTGGACGGGGCGCACAACGATCCGGGCGCGGAAGCCCTTCAGCAGACGGTTGCCGATGTGTTCCCGGACAAGAAAGTCATCGTCGTCGCGGGGATGGTTGAGAAGAAAGAAACTGACAAGGTGCTGGCCCACTTCGGCCGCATCGGCAGGGATTTCATCGCGACCCAGCCCAACTACGAAGGAAGGGCAATGGACGCTGCTGCCTTTGCAGGACATGTGAGAGCCGCGAGGGATGAAGAGGGACAGCCTCTGAACATCCTTGCGACATGCGATACTCCTGCCGAAGCTGTGAAGGCGGCCTATGAGGCGGTAAGAGACGGCGGATACGATGTGGTGCTGTTCACAGGTTCACTTTACCTGATCGGTGAAGTCAGGAGCATCCTCACGGGACGCACCGACTACGATTACTACCGTACGATCAAGTACGGAGACGGGAGCAACAAATGACGAAGATAGCAAAGAACAAGGTGCTGCTGTACTACAACCCGTTTTCGGGCAACGGCATGTTCAAGAACAGTCTGGATCACATGATCGAGAAGTGCCAGTACCGCGGTTATCAGGTAACTGCGATCAGAGCCAACAGGGGCAAACAGATCAAAAAAGCCCTTGAGAGCATAGACACGGAGGAATATAACAGAATCATCGTATGCGGCGGAGACGGAACCATCAACACCTGCGTAAACAGCATGCTGAAGAACAACATCCACCTGCCGCTCGGCATCGTGCCTGTTGGAACCGCGAACGATTACGCGTACTACTTCGAGATTCCGTCCGACCTTGAAAAGGCGATGGACATAGCAGTGGGGGACAAGACCACAAAAGCGGACGTCGGCACGGTGAATGAGAAGTTCTTCATAAACGTAGCGGCAATGGGCGCGATGGTAGACGTCAGCCAGAAGACAGACCCTTACGTGAAAACAGCCCTGGGGCCTTTGGCATATTATCTGAGAGCGGCCACCGAGCTGAATCAGGTGCACCCGATCAAAGTGAGACTTACGACTCCTGACGAGGTCATGGACGAGGAAATATACTTCATAACCGTGTGCAACGGTGAGTCAGCGGGTGGATTCAGAAAGCTTTCGCCGAAGTCGAAGATCAACGACGGCAAGCTGGACGTAATCGCTTTTCGCAAGATGCCGCTGCTGGAGTTCGGACCTCTGCTGATGGAGGTAATCGCGGGCAGACATCCGGAGAACAAGAATGTGCTCTACTTCCAGACTCCGAGCCTGATCATCGAATCCGATGAAGACATTCCGACGGATATCGACGGTGAACACGGAGCGAAGCTGCCGCTGAACTTCGGAGTGCTGAGAGGCAGACTGGACATTTTCGTAGATAAAGAAACCTGGAAATACGATTGATGAGTGAATATAAGAATCATACAGATTACATAATAAGCGAAACGGAAGATTACGAAAAGCTGGTACCGTTCTTCATTGAGAACGAACTGGAATTCACAGAGGAGGATGCCGAAGAGGTACCTACGGACGTCGTCAAGTGCTGGCAGATAACCGACGCTGACGGCAGGCTCGTGGGAGGTTTCGTTCTCGCTCTGAGAGAGGGTGAGTACATATGCGACGGCATCGCCATAGATAACAGTCTCAGAGGTACGGGTCTGGGCAGCCAGCTGCTCAAACTCGGGCTTGAGGAGACGGTAAAGCGCGGCGGAGACAGGATGTTTCTGGTCGCGAGAGCGCCGGAGTTCTTCCGCCGTAACGGATTCGTTACAGTACCGAGACAGGAGGCACCGAATTTCTTCGAATGCCTGACCTGTCCGCAATACGGCATTTCATGCCACCCGGAGGTAATGAGATTTGATATTGAAGACGAGAAATAAAATAATTTGCGCGG
>CADAHK010000123.1 GCA_902787725.1 uncultured Eubacteriales bacterium
ACATCCTTCGCATTCAGCCCGAGGATATAATCAAAATCCCCGGGCTGAGCGTCTCTAATTCTTATATTCATTAATCTATTACATCCTCCAGCCATTCGACAGTCATCGGATTCATTCCGTATTCCTCACCGCCGAGGCCCTGACTCGTTACTGTGTAGCACTCGCCTTCATCACCCCACTGGATGACTATTGCCGAATCCTTTTCCATGCCGTAGCAGTCTATCACATCATCCGAATCATCTCCGACCGGCTGGCTCCAGTGCTGAGGGAAACTCTCAACATCCCTGTCCGTCATCGGTCCGCCGTATATTCCGCAGGCCTTGCGGACGGAAATGCCGATAGCGCCGCTCTCATAATAGGCCTGAGCCACTCCGTCCTGGTATGAGAACACCGGGTCAGAGAATGTCAGGTCGTTTATCTTGAGCTGTGCGGGAACTTCAAACTCATCCATGTTTCCCGCACCCACAGCAGCCTCCTGAGCGGATGCCACTTTTGTCCACGGATCAGCTTCCTCTTCGTTGAATTTCCTGATTACCGCTGTTCCGTTCGCCTTCTCAACTACCGTCGCCGTAACAAGATAGTCCCCCGCTGCGAATCCGCATTCGATTGGTTCCTTGCCTGAAACTTCGACATCAAATTCAGGCTCTCCGGACGGCGTGAGATTTTCAACATCCGCATCCTCATTTGACCCGTCGATCGGATAGAACTCCACAAGAACGGTTCCTTCTTCAAAAGCAGGCTCAATCACGACAGTATCGCCCTCGTTCAGTGTAAATGTGCCTGCGGAACCTGTCATGTCTTCCGATGCGTTCTCAGCGGTAATTTCGACATTCAGGTCTTCATTGACCACTACGCCAAAGTTCGAATTGCCGCCGCAACCTGCAAGCGCTATTAAAAATGATACTGCAAAAGCAATAAGAACAATTGTCTTCCTCATTTCATTAAACTCCTATTAAAAGACTACCGGATCCCAGCCGTAATCCTGATACTGAGTAACATCGATGCCTGTTGCCATAACGTAGTTGGCAATAGTCTCTGATCTGAGATTATCCATGGTTTCGTCATCTGAATTGACCTTCATGAACTCGTCGTATTTGTCACCGAATATCTTCTTTGCTGTCGGCTCAAATTCACTGCCGTCGCCTACCGGCTCAAAGCTTTCAACCTTGTATTTGTCACCGTCCTTAACAAGGTGCATCTTTCCCGGATGATCGCCGCCTGACTGTGTCATGAGAGTTTCACCTTCCACCTTGTAGTTGTAAACCTGGAAATCTCCTGTTACATCGACGCTTCCGTCTTCATTTTCGACTTTATCGATGATATAAACCACAGGGATGCTGACAGCATCTTCTTCCGGCTCATACTCCTTTGCAACTTCAGTTGCCATGTACTCATATACAGCTCCTTCGACAGGATCCTCTCCCATGTAGCCGTACTCGCCCCAGAATTGAGTTGGAGCCGCAGTTTCTTCTTCAGCAGCTGTAGTCTCTTCAGTCTGCTCTTCACTCTCACTTCCGCCGCAGGCTGTCAGGCCAATGCAGCCGATGGCCAGAACCAGGCCAAGAAATACGATTAATAACTTTTTCATATTCTCCTCCTTTTACCTATACTCTACTCTTCACTGAAATCTGTATCCATTGCAGCCTGAAGGGTGTATTCAGGAAATTCCTTCTGTACATCCTCACAGACTTCATCAAAGACCTGTCTGCGGTCTTTAGCGTCAAAACTAATCACAACATCAAATCTTAAGGTTTTCTCGATGTTGTCAACATAAAACCCGTGCATCTGAAGAACATGCTCATGCGACATTACAATTGATGACACTCTTGATCTGATGGCAGCCGCTTCAGGATTGCTGGTGTTGAAGGAATACACGCCGATTGCTGTAAGAAGTATGTTGTGCTTTTTGTAGACGTCAAGCGTTATGTTCCTTATCAGCTTATCCATGTCGTCTGCCGACAGAGTGTCAGGAACCTCAATGTGCGCCGAACCCTGATGCGAGTCAGGACCATAGTTGTGCAGAACCATGTCGTAGGTCCCTCTGACCTCCGGATAGCTGTTTATTGTGTTCTTCAGTTCACGCGCAAGCTGCGCGTCGGCGCGCTCGCCCAGAATCTTGGACAGCGTTTCGCCCAGCATGTCTATACCTGCTTTCACTATGACCAGGGCTATCAGCGCTCCAAGCCACGCCTCAAGTGAAATGTGGAAGACGATGTATATGCCCGCAGCTACAAGAGTAGACGCCGATATGATCGAATCCAGCGTCGCGTCCTGACCGGAGTTGATCAGCGAATCCGAGTTTACCTTCACCCCTACGCTTTTGACATACCTGCCAAGGACTATCTTAACGATTACTGCGACCGCTATGATGATGAGCCCAACAGCTGTATACTCAGGAGTAGCCGGATGAATTATCTTCTTCACAGACTCGACAAACGCCGTAATGCCTGCGTAGAGGACCAGCAGCGATATGACCATTGCGCTGAGATACTCTATTCTGCCGTAGCCGAAAGGATGCTTTTTGTCCGGTTCCTTGCCTGCAAGCTTTGTTCCTATTATGGTGATGATGGAACTTGCCGCGTCGGACAGGTTGTTCACAGCGTCCATTACAATGGCTATTGAGTTTGCTGTCAGACCTATCACTGCCTTAAGAACAGCCAGAAAAACATTCGCCAGAATGCCTATGATGCTTGTACGTATTATTGTTTTCTCACGACTGTTCTGCTTTTCCATTGATTATTTCTCCAGCTCTTTTTTCACTGCATCGCGTACTTCCGCCATGTCGGCAGTCGGCTCAAATCTCTCAACAACATTTCCCTGTCTGTCGACCAGGAATTTTGTGAAGTTCCACTTTATATACGCTTTATCTCCAAACGCCTTGTTGTTCGCGTCAGAAAACTTCTTGAGAGCCGCGTTCTTGAGGCCTTTGCCGAATCCGGTGAAAGGCTTTTCTGTTGCGATAAAAGCGAACAGAGGATCAGCGTCCTCGCCGTTTACATCTATCTTTGCGAACTGCGGGAACTCCGTTCCGAACTTCAAGGTGCAGAATTCATGAATCTCATCATCTGATTCCGGCGCCTGGTTCGCGAACTGGTTGCACGGAAAATCCAGAATTTCAAACCCCTGATCTCTGAACTCCTTGTACATGTCCTCCAGCGGATCGTAATGCGGCGTGAATCCGCATCCCGTAGCTGTGTTGACTATGAGCAGCACCTTGCCCGCATAATCTCCTATGCTTACTTCGTTTCCTGCTCTGTCCTTTACTTTGTAATCATATACTGTTGCCATTACTGTCTCCTCCCTTATTATTACCTTGATTCCATATTTGTCAATGCTTTGTAAGTAAGTAAATAAAGCGTTTCAAATTCTTTCTGCGTAAGTCCCATGCACTCGGAAACCGCGGGCGGAATCAGGACTGCTTTTTCTCTCAGTTTCCTGCCCTTTTCCGTAATCGAAATCTTCAGCATTCGCTCATCTTCCGCAGCGCGTTCTCTCGTAATCAATCCCGCATTGTCCATCCTCTTGAGAACCGGCGTCAGCGTTCCGTAATCCAGATGCAGACATTCTGCAAGTTCCCTGGATGAAACCGTCTCATTTTCCCAAAGAACCATCATGACGATGTACTGTGTATATGTCAGATTAAGTTCCTTCAGGTACGGACCGTACTGGCGCACCAGTTCCTTTGAACACGCGTACAGGGGAAAGCACACCTGATTTTGCAGTTTTAGTGAATCATATTTGTCTTTATTATCTGTCATGTTGTTTCACCGCCTTTGATTTTGCGCTATTTACTTGCGCACAAGTATTATGCGAATAAAAAATGCTTTTGTCAAGCAAAAGCATTTTTGTGTTGATATTTCATGCAGGAATTAGTACTTCTTGCCGAAGGCGCTGGCCAGAATCGCCAGATTTCTCGGGTGAAGCAGCTCTGCGTTTTCCTTCGCTTCCCAAACCTCAGGATATCTTTTTATTACGCCGTGAATTGAGTTGAACAGAAGCTCAAGTTCGTCCGGAGTCATGCCGCTCGCTTTAAGATGCGCTTCAAATTTC
>CADAHK010000124.1 GCA_902787725.1 uncultured Eubacteriales bacterium
CTCGTCGAGGCGCTTGACAAGGGCCTTGCGAATTCATCGCTCATGGGATTCTACCGGCTTTGCAGGAGCATACTTATAAAAACTGAATCAGACTTCGACAAGTTCGACCAGATCTTCTCTGAGTACTTTCAGGGCATCGAGACACCTGAGGATCTGCCGGATGAATTCTGGCGCTGGCTCGAGGAGAGCGAGCTTGAACGCGACCTTGAAGACCACGGCGACAAGCGATTGTTCGCGAAGGAACTCGATGAGCTTCTCAAGATGTTTGAGGAGAGAATCAAGGAGCAGAAGGAAAAGCACGACGGCGGAAACTACTGGATCGGCACCGGCGGAACTTCTCCTATGGGCCGCGGCGGATACCACCCGAGCGGCATAAGGGTAGGGGGCAAAAGCCGCCACAAGACCGCTCTGCAGGTTGCGGGAGAGCGTAACTTCAAGGACTTCCGCGAGGACACCATTCTGGATATAAGACAGTTCCAGATGGCTTTCCGTAAGCTGCGCCAGTACTCTTCGCGCGTAGACACCGCCGAGAAGGAACTTGATATCGACAAGACGATCGATGAGACCTGCGAAAACGGCGGAATGCTTTCGCTTGCCTATGAGAAGCCGCGTAAGAACACAGTCAAGGTTCTGCTGCTTATAGATTCGGAAGGATCCATGCTGCCTTACAGCCGCCTCTGCAACAGGCTGTTCCAGGCGGTAAGCAGATCCAACCACTTTAAGGACCTGAAGATATACTATTTCCACAATGCGATTTACGACCAGCTCTACACGACGCCGCACTGCAAGCTGCGCGACTCTGTCGAAACGACCTGGGTATTCAACAAGCTGGACGCGGAATACAAAGTAATCTTCGTTGGTGACGCTGCCATGGCTCCGTCGGAACTCTACCGCAAAGGCGGCAACGCAATAATCGGCCTCTTCAACCGTGAGACCGGCATGGAGTGGTTCATGAAGTTCAAGAAACGCTTCAAGAAACAGATCTGGCTGAACCCTATCTCAAAGAAATCCTGGGAGTACACCTATGGTTCCGCGACGATTCACGACATAGGAGAAGTATTCCCAATGTACGAACTGTCCCTCAGCGGACTTGAAGAGGGAATAAAAAAACTGCTGGTGAAGTAGAAGATTTACAGCGCCGGCAGGGTGGAACCGCCGTACGGCATGATGATGACGCTCGGCTCGTAGTCGGAACCGGCCGCGTCGGAACCGGCAGATTCGCCTGCGTGAGCCGCGCGCTGCTCAGCTATCGCGTCGTCGACGGCTGTCTGCAGATCAGAGTACGGCTCCATGAATATCTGACGAACAAGGCTCGTATCCATCTCGGATACGAGTTTTATATTTGCGCGCTCGAGAACCATGGCGATGGCCGCGGCCTTGTGACCGCCGAGCCTGAAGTTCTCACATACGCGCGTAATAAGATCCTGCGGCGCTTCCGCCTCAGTGATCCATTCTTCAAAAACTTTCTGGCCGAGACCCTCACGGCATGAACCGACCAGCACGATAGTGCCGCCGTCCTTGACGGCGTGCTTCGAGTTGTCGAGAGCCTTCTGAGTCTGATAGAGATTCAGGTCCTTCGGCGCGCCTCCCTGGGATACTATGACGATGTCCGCGCGCTCAGGAATGCTTACGCGGTACAGTCTGTCAAGATACTCGCAGCCGACTCTGTGAGCCTTGATCACATCGCCCGCGACGGCGTTAACGATGTGCTTGTGCTCATCGAGCACCACGTTGAGAATGAAGTCGATCGGACAGATGTCTATGACTTCCTCGAGGTCTTCTCTGAGCGGATTGCCGTCCAGATTGCCCGTGCAGGCTTCGTCGCGGACCATCATTGAGTGGTTAGCCTGAATAGCCTCATTGGTTGACGCTCCCGGGAAGAGAGCCTTGACTCCGCCTGAGAAACCGGCGAAGTAGTGGTATTCGATGTTGCCGAGGCAGATGATTCTGTCGGCTTCGGCTACAGCTTTTGTAATATCTACAGGGGTTCCGTTTGAGGTGGTGCCCAGGTGTAGGCAGTTGTCAGGGTCGCTGTCCACGCACTTGATCTTATCGTAAGCGTCTCCCGCCAGTCTGCGGCGCTCCTCATCAGTGTGGGCGCGGTGGCTGCCCAGAGCAAAGACGAGAGTAACGTCGTTAGCCGCGTCCTCCTCCGTGATTCCGGCGGCTGCCAGCTCTTCCAGAACATACGGCATTACTTCCCATGTAGGCATTGGCCGCGTGATGTCGCTTGTTATGATGGCGATCTTTTCGCCCGGCTTTACTATGTCGCGCAGGCGCTCTGTACCTATAGGTTCAGCAAGGGCGCCGCGGATGATATCGGGAACAGAAACAGGGACGTCTGCCTTTGCATCGTCGATTTCATTCTGTTCTATAATCTTGATTATGCTGCTGTCGGCCACTTCGGCTTCCTGGAAGCCTTTGCCGTATCCCAGTTTAATATGCATGGTATGTACCTCACATCCATTATAGGTCAGTTGCGCGTTTTACGGAATAGCAATCCGCTCTTTTGTCTTGTAGAGACGGTCCGTGCTCGTGCCTCTCATGTTCATGAGAATTACGAGGTATCCGTCGTCCACTACGCAGCTTTCGATTTCGCCGATTGAGACGTCGTAGCTGCCGAGGTAGGCCTTGTCAGAGACTCTGTAGAGGTCTATGTAGCTTGTGTTGCCGTTTACCCATGTGCACACGAGGACGACGCCGTTGTACGCGCCTATGTCCTGGGCGTGATTGTATCTTGCCTTTTTATGAATGAACTTCTGGACATTGAAGTCGCTGTCGCAGACGTAGATTTCGTTGCCCTTTGAGAGGTAGAAGCAGTCATTGCTCTCGTCATAGGCGATGCCTGATGTCTTTCTCGGCAGGGTGATCGTACCGGTGGACTTCTTCGTGGTTCCGTCATAGGTGCTGCATGAAGCGGTCTTGTAGCCTTTGTGCGTCTTTGCCATGTAGAACTTGTTCGTGTTCGGATTGTAAGTGGTTCCGTTGGCGTGTCCCATGCCTTCGGCCGGAACGATCTCGACGCACTCGACGTCAGATTTTCTGTACGACACGATTTTGCCGGCGGTGCCGGACATGTTGACGTAGGAGATTACATAGCAATCATCTTTCTGGGATAGGGACTGCGGCGTTCTTGTCTCGCCGTCGCCGTTGACCTCACGCAGAAGTGTCAGGTTGGACGAATTGAGCTTTTTTATGGTCCTGGCCGAAGAGTAGACATTTGCTATTTCAGTCGTTCCCTGAACTTTCACTGACTTGGCGTGTGGACTCTTTATGGTCTTGTCCTGGATTTCATTGTACGCGACGACGGAGTAGGTGCCCGCGTCTCTCGTTATCTCGATACTCGTCTCCTCGGTGTCCGTGTCTCTGTAGTGCTCGTACTTCTTGGTGTGGACATTCTGCCTGAATACTTTATAGTGGGATGCAAAACCAACCCGGTCCCAGGTGAGCCTGCATCTTGTATCTGAAACGTTTTTGGCCTTCAGGTTGACAGGCCTTGTAAGCTTCTCCGGATAAACGTTGACCGGAATGATTACTTCGCCGTCGGCATACAGAGCGTCGCCGGCCGCGGACACACGTATCTCCGTCTTGCCGGTGTTCTTCAGCTTAACCAGGCCTTTCTTGTTGACCTTTGCAGTTCTCTTGTTTCCCGATTCAAAAGTGATGTCGCCGGTTCCCTTGGCCTTAATGCGGAATGAGTCGCCTTTGAATCCGTCGTAGCTCTCGACGTCGACAGTCAGGTCCTGTGGAAGTTTTCTGGTCAGTATTTCTGCCTTTGCGCTTCGCGATTTATGACCTGATTTCAGTCTGGCGTTGACCTTGATGCGGTAGTTTTTTTCGAGGACGATGTCCTGGACCGTGTAGCTGTTGTCCGGCGTGTTTACGGCTGTGCGCTGATTATCCTGAGTTATGACAATGTCATACCCGTCGCAGTCCATTTCGTCCCACGTAATATTGAGGTCGAAGCCGTTCTGCTCGACCTGGAGGTTCTTTACTTGTACGGTGATGGGTTC
>CADAHK010000125.1 GCA_902787725.1 uncultured Eubacteriales bacterium
GATTATGTACCAGGCGTCGTCGTTGGAGATCTTGTAGATCGGCTCTCCTTCGTTGACCTTCTCACGATTCAGGTCGATTTCCTTGAAGTCCAGCTCTTCGACTTTCTCCTTCTTGATCTTATCCAGGTTGGCGCTGCAGAGATACTTCTCATTGCCGTCCATGGACAGGCTGAACACGCCGCTTATCGGAGCCACGCTTGTCGCCTGCAGCATGTCATATCCCTTAAGCTTGTCGAGATAGTCCTGATATTTGCCTTTGACCTTGTGTTCCTTTTCCTTGTCAGTTTCCGTATCGTCGATCGACTCTATTTTGGTTCCTTTTTTGACTACGGTGCCATCCTCCATGTTGTAATGGATGACGCCTGTCTTGCTGGCTACGCATACGGCCTCGTCCTTTATGATGTAACCCTCCGCCGAGCACGAGACCTCCAGCGTGCCGTTTTCGAGAACCTGAGTAGTCTCGAATTTATCGGACACCTTAGGCATCTGGAAAACAACAATATATAGTGCAACGAGTACCGCCAGATAGAGCAGCAGTATTCGCCTTGTTTTCTTTGTTATTCTTATTCTCATCAATTCATTTTACAGCAAAAGCAGGCCTATTGCAATGTACTACATATAGTTACATGCAGTTTTCAGTCTTTGCCCGGCTCATCATCCTGCCCGGCACCGTCTTTCAGTCCGGCACCATCTTTCGGTCCGGCTTCGACTCTGTCGATGACCTGACGCTCCGCCTTGCCGTATTTCTTCGTTCCGTCTTCGTTTCTGTCATTCCTGTGGGAGATGAATTCCTCGTAAAGGTCCGGTCTTCTCTCCTTCGTAAGCTCCAGGGACTTCTCGAGTTTCCAGAGAGCAATCTTCTGGTGGTTGCCGCTCGTCAGCACCTCGGGAACATCCATGCCCCTGTACTCTCTCGGCTGGGTGTACTGCGGATGCTCCAGAAGACCTGAGTAAACCGACTCGTTCAGGGCTGAATCCTCATTACCCAAAACCCCCGGTATCAGTCTGGCCACGCTGTCGATGAGCACCATGGCAGGAAGCTCTCCGCCTGTGAGAACGTAGTCTCCTATGGAAATCTCCTCAACGTCCCAGTAGTCCAGAACCCTCTGGTCCACTCCTTCGTAGTGTCCGCAGAGTATTACGAAGCTGTCCATCTCGGCCAGCTCCCTGATCTTTTCCTCGTCGAGTATCTTTCCCCGAGGGGACATGTAGATGATCTTTTTTGCCTTTGCATCGACGTGTTCCAGGGCACCAAAAATCGGATCGGCCATCATGACCATGCCGCCGCCTCCGCCGAATGGGTAGTCGTCGGCCTTGTTGTGCTTGTCATTCGAAAAGTCACGGATGTCCGTGAGCCTTATGTCCAGTATTCCCTTTTCCGCCGCTCTGCCCAGAATGCTCTCCTCCGTTACGGGTCTGAACATCTCAGGGAACAGAGTCAGAACGTCGATTTTCATCTTCAGTATCCTTCTTTAGTCCAGCATTCCCTCGATCAGGTGCAGCGTGACTTTGCGGGCGGGAAGATCGATGCCGAGGACAAACTCAGGCACCTTCGGTATGAGCACCTGCTTTCCCTCGTCTGTCTTCACTTCAAAAATGTCCTGGGCTGTGTTCTGTATTACATCCGTCACCTCGCCCAGGCGGCTGCCGTCTTCGAGTACGGCCTCCATTCCAATGAGGTCCCTGATGTAGTACTCCCCTTCCGGAAGCTCAGGCAGATCGTCCTCAGTTACAAAGAGCTCGCTGCCGCGCGCCTTCTCGGCCGCGTTCCTGTCGTCGATTCCCTCAAGGCCCAGAATCACCATGTTCTTCTGGGTGCGTACGCTTCTTACGCGCATGAGAACATCGTCCACATAGATGGACTCCGTATCTTCATATATGTCAGGTCTGTCAGAGTAGTTGTAGACCTTCACCTCGCCCTTGAGGCCGACTGCGCTTACGATCTTTCCAATCAGTATTTTTTCCATGCCATTCTCAATGTCATTATTTGTTCCATGACATTATCACGGGGCATGTCGGCCAAAAGCCTCATGCCCCTGTATTACAGTCTCTATTGAACTATTTCAACAACTACCTTTGCATTTGCCTTAGTTGCGGCTGCTTTGACAACAGTTCTTATTGCCTTTGCGATCCTGCCCTGCTTGCCGATGACTTTACCCATGTCGTCGGAAGCGACGCGAAGCTGAATAACAGTAGTGCCATTAGTCTCGGTCTCGGATACTTCAACAGCCTCCGGGTGTTCAACTAGCGACTTTGCAATTGCACTAACTAATTCTTTCATTGGATCACCGCTTTCTTAAAGTATACCTGTCTGCTTGAACAGTTTCTTGACTGTTTCAGTAGGCTGGGCGCCGGTCTCGAGCCACTTCTTGGCTGCTTCTTCGTCGATCTTGATTTCAACAGGATCCTTCAGAGGTGCATAGTATCCCAGCTCCTCGATGAATCTGCCGTCTCTCGGTGTTCTTGAATCTGCAACAACTACTCTGTAGAAAGGCTTCTTGTGCGCTCCCATTCTCTTCAATCTGATTTTTACCATTACTGTTTTCCTCCTGATTTGTATTATATTCTTTTGAATGGTTTAACTGTGTTGATTTATATCTACCGGATTTCCCGATTAGAATCCCTTGAATCCGCCGAACATCCTGCTCATCTTGGCCGCCTGCTTCGGATTCATCATCTGCTTCATCATCTTGCGCGATTCTTCATAGCGCTTGACGAGCTGATTGATCTTCTGGACCGGCTGGCCGGAACCTGCCGCGATTCTCTTTCTTCTGCTGGCGTTGAGCAGATTCGGATCATCTCTCTCCGCCTTAGTCATGGACTGGATAATAGCTTCGAAACATTTGAAGTCCTGCTCGCTCTGCTCGATGTTCACGTTTTTGTTTCCCGATACTCCCGGGAGCATGTCGAGCATCTTGGCGATGCCTCCCATGTTTCTGATCTGCCCCATCTGCTCGAGGAAGTCTTCCAGGGTGAACTTGTTTTTCTTTATCTTCTCTTCGAGTTTGGCCGCCTGCTCTTCGTCGTAATCCTCCTGGGCTTTCTCGATGAGTGACATCATGTCGCCCATTCCCAGAATACGGCTGGCCATTCTCTCCGGATGGAACTCGTCGAGTTCATCCATCTTCTCGCCCATACCGACGAACTTGATCGGTCTGCCCGTTACCTTCTTTGTCGAAAGCGCGGCGCCGCCTCTTGAGTCACCGTCCATCTTGGTCATGATGACTCCGTCGATTCCGAGGGCGTCGTTGAAGCCTTCAGCCGCGTTCACGGCGTCCTGACCTGTCAGCGCGTCGACTACGAGGAGTATCTCGTGAGGTCTGATTTCCTTCTTGAGCACTTTGAGCTCTTCCATGAGCTCTTCATCTATCTGCAGACGTCCCGCCGTATCCACGATCAGGACGTTGTAGCCCTTGACCTCAGCTTCCTTTATTGCTGCCTTTGCAATCTTGGAAGGGTCTTTAGTGTCCCTCATGGTGAAGACCGGTACGTCTACGCTCTGGCCAACAACTTCCAGCTGGTCGATAGCCGCCGGCCTGTAGATGTCGCACGCGCAGAGCATAGGCTTCTTGCCGTTCTTCTTGAGCCACTTGGCCAGCTTTCCGCAGGTGGTCGTCTTACCGGTACCCTGCAGACCTACCATCATGTAGACGGTGAATCCCTTCGGGGAGTAAGTCAGTTTGCTGCTGGCTCCGCCCATGAGCTCGACGAGCTCGTCGTTTACGATCTTTATTACCTGCTGGGCCGGGGTCAGGCTCTTCATGACCTCTTCACCCATGGCCTTCTCTTTGACTTCGGCAACGAACTCCTTGACAACCTTGAAGTTGACGTCCGCTTCCAAAAGGGCCAGCTTGACTTCTCTCATGGCGGCGTTGATATCCGCCTCCGTCAGACTGCCTTTGCCCTTGAGGCCCTTAAAGACCCCTTGCAGTTTGTCCGATAATCCCTCAAATGCCAATTTATTTCTCCTTATGTGCGCGGCTTGCCTTAGCCACGGCTGTCTTGCTTTTGCCTGACGCGGCTCCCGATGTTTCCGCAGCCGCCATGGTTATGGTCTTGTCGATCTGGCTGCTGATCTTGCTTATCGCTTCGCTCGTCGCACTGAATCTCTCGACCAGCCCGAGCTTGCGCTCATATTCCTCCAGCGCCTTCTGCGCCTTGTGAAGCGCGTCGTGCACGCCCTGTCTGCTGATGCCGAACTCCTCGGCTATCTCGGCCAGGCTCAGGTTCTCTTCGTTATACAGCTCCATGACCTCCTTCTGCCGCTCCGTCAGCAGCTCACCGTAAAAATCATAGAGCAGACTTTGTCTCGTAATATCATCGAACTTCATATCTGACAAGTCCTTTCGCTTGACACCCCGTAAGTATAGCGCGTCCGGGGCGTGGCTGTCAAGTAGAAATGCTTAACACATTATCAAAAAAAGGAATGGTATGGATTCTATGCTCGCAAAGGCTAGAATTTCAATACTATTCGGCCTTAATAGTCGAAACAGATCATCACGGTATGGAAAAAAAGCAATATAACATCAGATAGTACATGCCCAATAATGCAAAGGCAGACTAAACAATGAAATAATATGGATGATCAATACAATACGGACCAATAATCTATACCTTTTGATTTTCGTTAATAACATGCTTGACAGAGGGCTGTTGTAATTGTAATATTATTCCATTAATACCATTTAATTCTTGTTATGCGACGAATCAAACGCGACCAATTCATTATGATGATAACACCTATTACCTCAAAGGCCTTCTGCAAGTCAATTGAAAAAGCTTTGGCCGCCCCACCCGACTTAAACAGTTCACTTGCGCGTGTCCAAAGTTCCCTAAACCGGCTCCCTAACGGTCAATTGTTCACTTACACGCAAAACGGCAAGGTCAGTTTTATAACCATTGCGGATGGTAAGCGCAAATATCTTTCGAAAAGCACTAGTCTTGTTTACTCGCTTGCTCGCAGGAGATATCAGTCAACCCTGCTTGAAATACTGAAGCTATCGGACTCCCCAAGAAAAAAAGATTGTGTCCGTCGTACCAATCTTATTTCCAACATGCAGAGGTTCATATGCATCTGCGAAAAGGGAAATCTGGACATCGCAAAAGTTGTTCTAACGGGAACCCAGTATAAGTGGTACAGCGGAGGTTTTGTACAAAAGGCAATTAATGAGGCAAAGTCTACAAAGACGGCAAATGGTCTGATTGTAAGGTCAAAGTCTGAACGAGATATTATCAACGCTTATGACGACTATGCTGTCCCGCTTCACTACGAAGAACAGCAAGTGATATATGTCAAGCCACTGGTTGATAAGCTGAATGAGTCTCTTATAACCAACGGATTTCTCAGCGGCGGCGCATACGCCCGACAGTTATACGATTTCCGCGGCAATTACATTCATTGGAATGTCCCTGCGGAACTGGAGTGGATGAACGCGCCAGGATCAGTCTGGAAAACATATTATCCACCACGAGGTACCATAAAAATACACGTCGACATCAGAACTATGTTTGCGGACGGCAGCTTTTTTCTTCATGAGCACGAAGGGATGATGGACAGCTTTGCATACAGATGCAACGCTTCCGAACGTTCTTCAGTTCTGAAATATACCGGGACAGTACAGCCGGAAAACTTCCTTGAGACATATGAACATGATGTTGATACACCGGAGAAAAGAATTGCCTTGATTGAAGATTATGTTATTCCGCGTCTCTGGTTTTGATTCTGCGCAATTATGATCTGGACACAATGCAAAAGCAAGAGATCCTAAGACCTCTTGCTCTATCACATATATTGATTCGAGTTCGCTTGGATTGAATTGGCTAATTGTCTGCTTATATCTTCAGGTCGCCGTCCTTGACCCAGCCGAGCTTGCGTACGCCGGCGTGGAAGATGAGGGCGAGTATGGCAGGCAGAACGAATGAAATCAGGATGAGG
>CADAHK010000126.1:0-4205 GCA_902787725.1 uncultured Eubacteriales bacterium
GTTGTTCTGCCAAGGGCATAGCTGAGTAGCCACGTTTGGAAGGGATAAGTGCTGAAAGCATCTAAGTACGAAGCCCCCCACAAGAAAAGATCTCCTCCCTTAGGGGTAAGACCCGTGAGAGACTATCACGTTGATAGGTCGGAGGTGTAAGTGCAGTAATGTATTTAGCTGACCGATACTAATAGGTCGAATACTTGACCAAAAGGTTTTTCAAGGATAAGGCTTTTGCTTTACACTTGCTGTTCAGTTTTCAATGTGCATGAGCACATTAAATAAGAGATATGCGGTGACTATAGCGGGGAGGACACACCTGTTCCCATACCGAACACAGAAGTTAAGCTCCTTAGCGCTGATGATACTTGGAGGGCGACCTCCGCTTTTTCTCTTTATGGTCCTATGGTCAAGCGGTTAAGACACCGCCCTTTCACGGCGGTAACCCGGGTTCGATTCCCGGTAGGATCACCAGAACAAAGAGGGTTGCAAGTCAGCCCTCTTTTTATTATTATGTATAGGTGTTTTCCGGTGAAAACGTGGGGACACTGAAGAAGGACAGGAAGGAGCATATATAAGTGGAAGTAAAATCACAGGAGCAGCTTGAAAAGCAGTTCAAGGTAATCGAGACATTCTTCAGGGAAAAGGACACGAGCCTGAGCACACAGCTCGAGCCCAAGGTTATAAGCTGTGACTACGAAAAACACTCAGCTCTGATCCGGTATAAAAAGCTGGACTGGGAGCTGAACCATCGCGGCGAGATGCACGGGGGCGCTACGGCGACCATGTTCGACCTGTCCATGGGAATGACAGTTTCCGCATTCGCTGGCGGGGAGAACGTCACAACAACGGATATTACCGTCAGTTACATCAGACCTTTCTTCGGCGACAGCTTTGACTTTGAGGTCGAAGTGCTTCACATAGGCAAGTCCCTTATCAGAGTCAGATCCATCGCGAGGGACACCCAGACGGGTAAGGAGATGGCGTCGGCCATTGCCAACTACGCCCACATGCACGATTATGATTACATAGCCGAGCTTTAATGGTGCGAATGCTAGGAGGGAAAGCCTTATGAAAACAAAGATAATAGTGCATCGTATTGTGATTGTGGCCATCAGCTTCTGCATGGCTGCAGCATATACATCAGTTGGCGCCTTTGCGGATGTTACAGGCGCCAGTCAAGATGGGGATCCTGTCGCTGTCGAACAAATGACGGAAGACAATACCACCGCCATCGGGGTGGACGAGAAAATCGCAGATCCGAATGCAGCAGAGAGCGAAGCTGTAAACAACAGCGTCGCAACAGATAATACAGATAGTACAATCCAAGGTAACGATGAGGTTAGTGGGCCGGAAGAGCCAGTGGACCCCGAGTTGGATGCAGACGAATCAGACATTCAATCCAGCCCTGTTCCAGCTGAGAAAAAAGAGGGTTTCACGGCGAGTGAGGAAGCCCGTGCATTCTCTTATGATGAGGATGAAAGCATATCAAATGAAGAGATGCCGGTCATCTATTACCTGATTGGTGTGGTCTTCAAGGGCATCAAAAAAGCAAGTCTCATCAGCAGCAAATACCGCATTACTTTTGATGGCATTACTTTTTATCAGGACGGCAACGGGTATTCTTCTTACCTAGATAAGGTCTCATTTACGAAGGAAGAGGCCTCCATTGACCATGATAAAAGTGGCAATGTCGTTTTGAGTTGGTTATTTGACGGCCATAGAGTAGACGAGTACGGACAGGATATATATACAATCCTCGATTTGGACACAGCCCGCCAGTACGGAACCCATATTCCAGGCTACACTTTAAGAGGATCCAAAACCCAAAATGCACATTTATTTTTTAATCTGTCCTGGGATGACGAGGAGTATGACAGGAGCGATTTAAGTATGTCTGTTTTGATTGCCGGCATAAGCGTTACAGAGAATACATATGAGAAGGCAGGATCTGTAGTAAGAGATTACTCTCCAGATACCGGAGACTACCAGATGGTAAGTCTGTTAGGCATTATAATGTTCCTCAGTCTTCTGAGTGCGTCACTGACTGTTTTGACAGGACGCGGTAGACGCGCGTAATAAGAGCTATAATAAGACTGTTTCACAAAACAGAAGGGGCCGCCTCAACAGGCTGTAAATGTGCCCCTCCTTTTTTATTCTATCAGTTATTAACCTTGTGGTGCACGGCAGGAGAATCCATGGTCATGGCCTTGAACTCATACCCTTCTTTCTTGGCCCACTCGATTATTTTAGGCAGTGCCTTGGCCGTCGTTTCCTTTGCGTCTGAATCGTGCATGAGGATCACGTTGAACTTTTCGGGATCGCAGTTGTCTTTTACCGAGTTTATCAGTTTGTTGACCGGAATGTTGTTTCCGGATGCATCAGTTGAATCCACATTCCAGTCACTGTATTTATAACCCTCAATCTGAACCTCTTTTACAAGATTCGTCATGATGCCTTTGCAGTAATCTTCGCTGACCGTGTTTGAGCTGCCGCCCGGGAATCTCATTATCCGCGCGTCATAATCCAGGTCCGCCTTGAGCTTGTCGTGAAGCTTCGTCACGTTTTCCATGAAGTCGGGAACGGATGCGTAGATTTTACTGTAGTCGTGGGAATAACCGTGTATGCCGATTGTGCAGCCGTCCTTGATGGCGCGTTTCATCAGCTTGATTTTTTCCTGATCAGTGCCGTAATCTATGACGAAGAACGTTGCGGGGACTTTATGTTTTTCAAGAGTATCGAGAACCTTGTCAGTTACTTTGGCACTCGGGCCGTCGTCAAAAGTCAGGTAGATTACCCCTTTGACCTTGCGCACGGGTTCCCCTTCAACGGTTACTGTGCGTACGGCGGACGCAGCGTTTCCGTAAGAGTCGGATATGTCGTAGACTCTCTCGTAACTGCCTTTGCAGGTGGTATCCACGAAGCCTTTTGCAGCAACCTTGCTGCTGATATCACCATCGGAGTCGTCAATTGCCGTAACGCCCGGGTCCTCGAACTTTTCACCCGGTCTGAAAGAAATGCTCTCGCCTCCCAGCAGAGCAAGTTCAGGCGGCTCTTTGTCGATGACGTTTACAGTTCGCTCAGCAGTGGCGGTCTTTTCCAGATACTCGACAGTATAGATAACCTTATACGTGCCTACTTTATCGTCGTTCACCCGGGAGTCGATCTGTATATGATCGCTGATGTCATGAAAAGAGAAGGATGCAGTTGCGCCGGGCTCCCTGTATCCGTCTTTCATGGTGACTTCCATTGTCTTGTCGCCTTCGAGCACTATCTGCGGCGTCGTATACCAGTAAAAGGCAAAGGCTGCGCCTCCAAGAACGCAGCCAATGATTAATACTGTCATTACTTTGAAACGGACTGATTTCTTTTTTGTGTTACTCATCCTTCTTTTCGATCTTGCGGATTGCCTTTGTACGAATCTCCTCGCAGATTTTGCCGATGAACTCGTCGAGCGGACATACGCCCTCGTCGCCAGCGTAACGCGAACGAACTGAGACTGAACCTGACTCCGCCTCGTTGGCTCCGATGACCAGCATGTAAGGAACCTTTTCCATCTGCGCCTTGCGGACTTTGTATCCAATACGCTCGCTGGAGCCGTCGACCTCAACATCGACGCTGTTCCTGCGCAGTTCCTTGCGGACTTCTTCCGCGTAATCAGCGACCTTGTCTGAGATCGGCAGGATTCTGACCTGCTCAGGACAGAGCCATGTCGGCAGGTTGCCCGCGTACTTTTCGATGAGCCATGCCAGAGTACGCTCATAGCAACCGATTGAAGTACGGTGGATGATGTACGGACGCGCTTTCTGTCCTTCGCTGTCGATGTAGTACATGTCGTAACGTTCAGCCAGGAACATGTCGAGCTGGATTGTGATCATCGTGTCTTCCTTGCCGTATACGTTCTTCGCCTGAATGTCGAGTTTAGGACCGTAGAAGGCTGCTTCGCCGGCTTCCTCCGTGTATTCGAGACCGATGTCGTCCAGAATCTCACGCATCAGATCCTGTACGCGGTTCCAGGACTCAGCGTCGCCCAGGTAATGATCGGCGTCATCCGGATCCCACTTGGAGAAGCGGTAGGTTACATCTTCTTCAAGACCCAGTGTGGTCAGGCAGTATCTGGCAAGATCCACGCAGTTCTTGAACTCATCCCTGATCTGTTCCGGTGTGCAGACCAGATGTCCCTCTGAGATGGTGAACTGACGCACTCTTGTAAG
>CADAHK010000126.1:4217-4581 GCA_902787725.1 uncultured Eubacteriales bacterium
TCTGGCAAGATCCACGCAGTTCTTGAACTCATCCCTGATCTGTTCCGGTGTGCAGACCAGATGTCCCTCTGAGATGGTGAACTGACGCACTCTTGTAAGCCCGTGCATCTCACCGGCCTGTTCGTTTCTGAAGAGAGTTGAAGTCTCGCCCATGCGATAAGGCAGGTCGCGGTAGCTCTTCTGGCGTGCCTTGTAGACATAGTACTGGAACGGACAGGTCATCGGACGAAGGGCCATGACATCAGCATCCGCATCATGCTCGATTAGGTTCAGGTCCTGAACGCCGCGGATCTCATCGGATCTGTCTTCAGCAGCCATGATATCGTCCATGTTGTCATATCCGAGCAGGAACATGCCGTCCCTG
>CADAHK010000127.1 GCA_902787725.1 uncultured Eubacteriales bacterium
CTTACTGTTGACAAGCAGGACGGGTCTAAGGAGAAGGTATCCCTTACCAGCATCGCTGTCATCAACAGAGACGCTTCGCTGACATCCATAAACCACGACAACCAGAGGAGAAGCCTGAATGTCACTGCTGGCGTTAAGGATGATTACAACATAACGAAAGTCACCGCCAATGTTAAAAGAATGGTCAACAACGAGAATCTCGTAAAACCGGGCGTTGAGGTCAAGTACAGCGGCGAGAATGAAGAGATCATGAAATCCATGAGGAAGATGCTGCTGATGCTCATCGTGGGAATCATCCTGGTTTATCTGATAATGGTCGCACAGTTCCAGTCTCTGAGATCGCCGTTCATAATCATATTTACGCTGCCGCTCGCCTTCACCGGTGGAATGCTGGCGCTGCTTGTAACCAATCAGGTTCTCAGCGTAATCGGAATGATGGGATTTGTAATGCTCGTCGGAATAGTCGTAAACAACGGAATTGTTCTCGTGGACTGCATCAACAGATTCAGGCTTGAAGGAATGGACATGGAGAGCGCGATAATACAGGCGGGAGCCGTAAGAATGCGGCCTGTACTGATGACCGCGACAACCACAATACTGGGTCTGATTCCGCTTGCACTGGGGCTCGGTCAGGGCGCTGAGATGGTTCAGCCTGTGGCCATTACATGCATAGGGGGCCTCATCTACGCAACGGCCACAACGCTATTCATCATCCCTGTAATGTACAGCTGGCTTGCTCGCAAGCACATGGTAAAAATCGAAGACGAAGAACTTGAAATAGTAAATGTCTGATGTTAAAATTGTTTCATCACGCCGGCTTGATGGAATTGGCAGACGTGCGGGACTCAAAATCCCGTGGTGGCGACACCGTGTGGGTTCGACCCCCACAGCCGGCACCATGAAATATACACAGTAAATAATTATAATCATAAAACACAGGAGGAATTAACTAATGGGTGGATCGATGTTTTCAATTCTGATTCTGGTACTTCTGTTCGCAGTAATGTACTTCCTTATGATCAGACCGCAGAAGAAGAGAGAGAAAGAAACTAAGGCCATGAGAGCCGGCCTCGGAGTAGGGGATGAGATCGTAACGATCGGCGGACTCTGCTGCAAGGTTGTAAAGACCAAGGAAGAGAGTATTGTCGTTCAGGTTGGACCGGACAAAGTCAAGATGGAGTTCATGAGATGGGCTGTATCAAAGGTTGTAAAGCAGGGTTCCGGCCATGTTGAGAAGGCTTCCGTTGATGATTTTGATGAAGTTGCCGATGCCGAAAAGCACGAGGCGAAGAAGTCAAAGCCTAAGAGAATGAAGAAGGCAGCAGTAGTCGAGGAAGAAGCTGCAGAGGCTGTTGAGGAAGTAAAGGAAGCTGCTGAAGAAGCTGTCCCTGAAGTTGAGGAAGCAGTAGAAAAGGCAGAAGAAGCTGCAGAAGAAGCAGCCGAATAGTTGCTTCGCGTATCCAATATTGGAACATAACGCCGCGTCTGATTCAGATGCGGCGTTTTCTATTGCAAAAAACATTGATTTCCCCTTAAAAATCAACGGTTTAAGGGTTGTTTGAAATGGTAAAAAAATGTATAATACTATGAATGATTAAATGGATTTTTATTTTTAAAAATACAGACCGGAGGAGTAG
The DNA here is from genome assembly GCA_902787725.1 of uncultured Eubacteriales bacterium. Classification (GTDB taxonomy): domain Bacteria; phylum Bacillota; class Clostridia; order Peptostreptococcales; family Anaerovoracaceae; genus Lentihominibacter. The sequence goes on from CADAHK010000127.1 coordinate 1,638, forward strand.
ATGAATTACACGTTGAGAAAGATTTTAGCACTGTTTATTATTTTATGCGTCATATTCGGATGGCTTGTTACAGTCACCGGAGTAGGCCCTATTACGCCGCTGAAGGACAGAATGAGCCTCGGCCTTGATATCAAGGGCGGTGTTTACGTAATAATGGAGGCGGACGCAAAGGACATCAAGAACATGTCTGATGACGAACTGCGCCAGGCCATGGAGCAGACTCAGACAGTAATTGAAAACCGTATCAATGCTAACGGACTTGGCGAACCGACTATCACCATCGAAGGACAGAACAGAATAAGAGTCGAGATTCCTGAAGTCGAGGATCCTGAAGAAGCCATCGAGCTCATCGGCAAGACGGCAAAGCTTGAGTTCATACTCGCCGACGGAACGCTGGTCCTTGAGGGAAGCAATGTCAAGAAGGCTGAAGCTGCCAGAGACGACCAGTCGACAGGATACGCCGTCAACCTTCAGTTCGACAGAGAAGGCGCAGATAAGTTCGGAGAAGCGACTACAAAGGCATATAACGGTGAGGTAACCTCAACGGTAGACGGCGTAGGAAGCGGGGCAATCGCCATAGTGCTGGACGGTCAGATCATTTCCGCGCCTAACGTAAATGAACCTATCCTCGGCGGAAGCTGTACGATAACAGGTGACTTTGACCAGGAAAAAGCGCAGCTGCTTGCAGCTCAGATCAACGGCGGTGCGCTGCCGATCGGCCTGAACGAGGTAACTTCATCTGTTCAGTCAGCTACCATCGGATACAACGCTCTTGAAATGAGCGTCATCGGCGGACTCATCGGTCTCGCCATAATACTCCTGCTCATGCTGTTCGTGTACAGAGGCCTTGGCCTTTGCGCGGATATTGCGCTGCTACTCTATGTTGTGCTGATTCTCAACATAATGGCATCAATGGGTACGGTACTCACTCTCCCGGGCATCGCAGGTATCATCATATCCATAGGTATGGCGGTCGACGCGAACGTAGTAATATTCTCACGTATACGAGAGGAAATAGTCCTTGGACGCACTGTGCGCGTGGCTACTGAAACCGGATCAAAGAGAGCAATGACGACAGTCATCGACTCACAGGTAACCACGCTTATCGCTGCTGTAATCCTCTATGAGATAGGTACGAGCGCAGTTAAGGGATTCGCTTACACCTTCATGGTCGGTATCATCGTCAGCATCTTCACAGCTGTATTCATCACTCAGCTGTACGTCAAGCTCATGGCGGGAAGCGACAGATTCGCGAAGAAGTCATTCTTCGGAATCAAGGAGGACAATTCGGCGACATTCCACCTGACGAAGACCATACCGTTCATGGACAAGAGAAAGATCTTCTACTGCATCTCCGCAGGCATCCTGATTCTGGGACTGGGCTTCGGAGTCATCAGAGGTCTTAACTATGGTATCGACTTCACCGGCGGAACAATGATTCAGCTCGACATGGGCAAGCAGGTCAAGATTTCCCAGGTCGACAAGGCGATTGATAAGTTCGATCTCGACCCTCAGATAATATACGCGGGCGAGGACAACGACCAGATAGTCATCAGGACGATACAGTCACTGGACAAGGCCGGAAGAGCTGAAGTAATTGAAGCGATCAACGACGAGTTCGGAATAAAAGGCAACGACAATGTTGTCGCCCAGGAGTACTTCGGACCTTCGGTAGGAAAGGAACTGCGGAATAACGCCATACTTGCCATCATCATATCCGCCATATGCATGATGATATACATCAGAATACGGTTCAGGCAATGGACCTTCGGCGGAGCGGCGATGCTGGGCGTGCTCCACGACGTACTGATAGTTATTTCCTTCTACGCGATATTCGGCATAACAGTAGACAACCCGTTCATCGCCGGTATCCTGACTGTAGTAGGTTATTCCATAAACGACACAATAGTAATATTCGACCGTATCAGGGAGAACATAAGGTACATGAAACGGGGAACTCTCAAGGAGACCATCGATCAGAGTATCACCCAGACCCTGGGAAGATCCCTCATGACTTCACTGACAACCATCATCGTAATGGTTCCTATAGTCATCATCGCGGGAGAAGCAATAAGAGAATTCGTATTCCCTCTGATGGTCGGCGTACTCGCGGGTACGTACTCATCGATCTGCGTCTGCTCACCTGTATTCTTTGAACTGGGCAAGAGAGGCAGAACCAGCGAGTATCAGAGACAGATCAAGGAAGCCGAAAAGAAGGCCAAGAAGAAGGCCAAGAAGGAAGGCAAGCCTTATGTACCTAAGAAGGTAAGCGCTCCTGAAGAAGCAAAGGCAATCGA
>CADAHK010000128.1 GCA_902787725.1 uncultured Eubacteriales bacterium
GAGAATCTGGACAAGGATACTTTTGTAAAGATACTGACTATTCCTGAGAACGCTCTGCTCAAGCAGCACAAGGCGCTTCTCGAAACCGAAGGAATCGAGATCGAGTTCACTGAAGAAGCAATAGATGAGATTGCCGAGATGGCGTTCCTGATGAACGAGCAGACCGAGAACATCGGAGCCAGAAGACTCCACACGATTCTCGAGAGACTGCTGGAGGACATTTCCTTCAACATCGCGGAGATGGACGAAGAAAAAATCACCATCGACCGCGAGTACGTCAAGGAGAAGTTTGAGGAGAAGATTCATCCGGACGATCTGGACAGATTCATTCTGTAAAAAGACATCCATCCCCGGTACAGCGTTTGCGAAGCAGACGCAGGCCGGGGTTTTGTTTATAATGAGCCAATTGTTCGAAAAATATATTTTTTTCGTTCAATTCCTTTATATTCGTATAGATTCGTATATAATATAAGAAAATGTTCATATTACAACATCCAGAGGAGGGCAACATGAGTAACATATTGGACAAAGTAAGGAAATTGAACTGGCTCCTGCAGGAGACTCCTACAGGAGCGTTTTCGTTTGACGACCTGTGTAAGATTCTCAGTGATCTTATGGAGGCGAATGTATTTGCGTTAAAATTCGATGGTACTTTTGTCGGGGTGTCTCTGAAGATCCCTGACGAGAACAACCTCATCGTGAATGAAGAAACGGGGCAATATTATCTGCCGGAGGAGTGCGTTACAGAACTCAACAAAGTTGACTCGACTATGGCAAATATCAAGGACACTGAAGTGCAGTCTTTATTCAACTTCAAATTCACCACGGTCAACAAGTATTACACCGTCATTCCTGTCGCAGGAGGCGGCGCCAGATGGGGCACACTGGTCATGACCAGGTTCGAACCGGAATTCACGGATGAAGATCTGGTGCTCGGAGAGTACGGCGCAACGATTGTGGCGCTCACGCTGCGGCGCGAAAAACTGGAGAAAGAAAGATCGGAAGCAAGAGAGGAAGAGAACGTGCAGATGGCCATCGGCACCCTGTCCTATTCCGAAACGGAAGCAGTACAGCATATTTTCGCGGAACTGGAAGGCGACGAAGGGATTCTGGTCGCCAGCAGAATCGCTGACAAGTCAGGCATTACACGATCAGTAATCGTCAACGCTCTGCGGAAGCTGGAGAGCGCCAGTGTCATAGAAACGAGATCCCTGGGAATGAAGGGAACAAGAATAAAGATATTGAATCCTATGCTCAAGTCGGAACTTAAAAAGGCCAGATAACGTTAAGCGAAAGAACGCATGCAATGCTGAGATTCACAGACGACAATGAAATACTCAGAGAGGACAGCTACCGCGGAATCGTCGCGGGCGTCCAGTGGAGAGGAGATATTGAGCGTTCAATGGACGAGCTCGAGGGCCTTTGCGAGGCCGACGGAATTCAGGTCGTAGGCCGTCTCGAGCAGTCTCTGGAAAGACCTAATTCCGCCACGCTCATAGGCAAAGGCAAGGTTGAAGAACTGAGGGATCTTTGCGAGAGCATGGAGGTGGATACGGTCGTCTTCAACGAGGAGCTTTCGGGAATCCAGATAAGAAATCTGGAGGAAGCCCTCGGAGTCAGAGTCATAGACAGAACTATTCTCATACTTGATATCTTTGCGGACAGGGCTGTGTCAAAGGAAGGCAAGCTCCAGGTTGAACTCGCCCAGCTTAAGTACAGACTGCCGCGTCTTACTGGTTTCGGCAGATCTCTTTCGAGACTTGGCGGCGGCATAGGCACCAGAGGTCCCGGCGAAAAGAAACTCGAGACCGACAGGCGACACATAGCCAGGCGCATCGATGACATTAGAGAAGAACTTGCAAAGGCAGGCAAAAGCAGACAGACCCAGAAGTCCGGACGCGCCAAATCCGGCATGCCTGTCGTGGCTCTTGTCGGCTATACTAACTCAGGAAAGTCTGCCATCATGAACCGTCTGCTCGATATGTTCGAGGAGGAAACCTCGGCAGGTCTGACGGAGAACAAGAAGGTGGGTTCCGAGGACATGCTCTTCGCGACTCTCGATACAGCGCATAGAAAGCTGAGCCTGGGAAAGGGCATGGACTTCATACTCATAGACACCGTCGGTTTCGTCAGCGGACTTCCTCACGACCTTGTCGACGCTTTCAAGTCGACGCTCGAAGAGGTTAAGGACGCGGATGTTCTTGTTCATGTTGTGGACAATTCACGCGAGGACAAGGACTTTCAGATCGAGGTCACCGGAAATGTAATACGGCAGCTTGGAGCGGGCGGAGCATACACCATCATGGCCTACAACAAGACCGACATCGCGCCTGAAGAGCCAATGATCACAGGCGGGAACGACGCGGTGTTCATCTCGGCGCGCACAGGTGACGGCATGGATGCTCTCGCGGACGCCATAAGAAAAGCGATCTTCTCAGACATGGTCGGCGCGTCGCTGCTGATTCCCTACGACAAGGGCAGCATAGTATCGTATCTGTGCGAAAACGGCCAGGTCGATTCGATGGACTACAAGGAGAACGGAACGCTTCTCACAGGTACATTCAGAGAAGCGGACTACAATAAATACAGAAGTTTCAGCATCTGATAAATACATAATTTGCGGCGGCTGACTCAGCAGGCGTCAAAGGGCAAACCACATGGAACTGTACAAGACAATTAAAAAGGACGCGACAGCCGAACAGATAATCGAAAAGTCGCGCTTCATAGCCCATGCCAGGCCCGTCTCGGACAGAGATGAGGCCGACGCTTTTATTGCCGAGATCAAGGCGAAGTACAAGGACGCGACTCACAACGTGCCCGCCATGGTCATCGGAGACAAGAGTCAGATACAGTGGGCAAGCGACGATGGCGAACCTCAGGGCACATCCGGCGCGCCGATAGTTCAGATGCTTGTAAGCGAAGGGATTACTAATCTTGTCATAGTAGTCACAAGATACTTCGGAGGAATCAAGCTGGGAACGGGTGGACTTGTGAGAGCGTACACAAGCAGCGCCAAGCTGGCCGTTGAAGCGGCCGGCGTGTGCAGCGTCCAGAACATGCTTCGCATGACCTGCGAGACAGACTACACCTATCTGGCAAAGTTTCAGAAGATGGCGGTTGAATCATTAAAAGATCAGACTGTCTTTGCATATGTGATCGGAAACGTGGAGTACGGCGAAAAGGTCACTTTGGAGCTTGTTACTTTCGCGGAAAACGAGGAAGAACTGCGCGGTCTGGCGGCCAATCTGACATCGGGAAGCGCGCGTATTACAACTTGTTCCGTAGCGCCCGAAAAAACCCCTTGACAAGCCGCGAGTTTTTAATGTATAGTTTATAAGCGCGTCAGGAGCAAAAACCTGATGTGAGGGTCTTGCTGGCGTGGCTCAACGGTAGAGCAGCTGATTTGTAATCAGCAGGTTGGGGGTTCGATTCCCTCCGCCAGCTCCAAAAAATGCATTGGACATTTGCATGATATGTGCTATAATATTCAGTGCGCGAGCAGCGTCGAGGGATTCCCGAGTGGCCAAAGGGGGCGGACTGTAAATCCGTTAGCTGAGCTTTCGATGGTTCGAATCCATCTCCCTCGACCAACTCAATATGCGGAAGTGGCTCAGGGGTAGAGCATCGCCTTGCCAAGGCGAGGGTCGCGAGTTCGAATCTCGTCTTCCGCTCCAATTGACAAAGACGGTTCCGGAGCATCTGCTCCGGGATCGGAATACGCGGATGTAGTTCAATGGTAGAACCTCAGCCTTCCAAGCTGATGGCGTGAGTTCGATTCTCATCATCCGCTCCAAAAGATGCGGGCTCATAGCTCAGCTGGATAGAGCAACGGCCTTCTAAGCCGTGTGTCCGGGGTTCGAATCCCTGTGGGCTCGCCAATTTTTTTTGACAAGGAATATAAAACGATGGGGTATAGCCAAGCGGTAAGGCAACGGACTTTGACTCCGTCATGCGTAGGTTCGAGTCCTGCTACCCCAGCCAATATGACCCATTAGCTCAGGCGGTAGAGCACTTGACTTTTAATCAAGGTGTCCGGAGTTCGAGCCTCCGATGGGTCACCAATTATTTTTCAGGTTGGGGTATCGTACGAAGGACCCGCATTATAAAGGCATCATGAGGAGAGGTGTCCGAGCGGTTTATGGTGCTGGTCTTGAAAACCAGTGAAGGTAAAACTTCCGTGGGTTCGAATCCCACCCTCTCCGCCATAACACAGTTATTCTCGGAGAAGTACTCAAGAGGCTAAAGAGGACGGTTTGCTAAATCGTTAGGGTTCGCAAGGGCCGCATGGGTTCGAATCCCATCTTCTCCGCCATTATAGGGGTATAGCTCAGCTGGTAGAGCAGCGGTCTCCAAAACCGCGTGCCGTGGGTTCGATTCCTACTGCCCCTGCCAATTAATTTAATATCGGGGTGTAGCGCAGTTTGGTAGCGCAACTGGTTTGGGACCAGTGGGCCGCGGGTTCAAATCCTGCCACCCCGACCAACTTGATTAAAATGTGGGCCATTAGCTCAGTTGGTCAGAGCATCCGGCTCATAACCGGCAGGTCCTGGGTTCAAGTCCCCGATGGCCCACCAAATAATCAACTTAATACAGGTTCGCAAAGGCAACAAAGCCTGCGATAGTGTGCCCAGATAGCTCAGTTGGTAGAGCAGAGGACTGAAAATCCTCGTGTCCTTGGTTCGATTCCGAGTCTGGGCACCATTTATTTTTTTGTATCTGATTATCAATAAGATGGTATAATGCCCCCATGAAGAGAGTTGCCAGAAAAACAATTCAGCAGACGATACAGCCCACTTTGACCGGCAAGGTGTTTATGCTGGCAATGGGCGAATTCTTTCTGTCGACAATCGCGGGCACGCTGGGAGCCGTATGCGATGGATTTATAATCGGACAGACAAGGGAAGTTGTAGAAATCGGGGCTATAAGTCTGACGGCTCCGTTATTCTTTTTTCTGTCGATGATCTGGGCTCTGCTGGCAACGGGGAGCCATGCGCTCTGTGTGAAGCGGCTGGCCCGCGGCAGGATAAATGAAACGAGAGATATTATCTCAGCAACTCTTCTGCTTGGCATGGCAATCGCAGTTGTCTTCACGCTGGCAGTCATTATTTTCAGCAACGGGTTCACACAGGCTCTGGGAGCCGAACCGGATATGGATGTTTTTAAGCCTTGCAGAAGATACCTTGCGGGAACAGCGATTGGCATTCCTGCGATGGCGGTGATCGGTTTGAGTTCCTTCGTGCTCAATCTGGAGAAAAAGCGGCGCTGGTTTGTCTGTTCCATCGCAGTGATGTGCCTGACGAATACCGGACTGGATCTGATAGCGCACCATACTCATCATGGAAACATGTACGTGGCGGGGATAACGACTGCAATCGGTTATTACGCAGGCGCTTTGGTGCTCCTGATTTGCTACAGCCGGCTGGATTTCAGGCTGAAACCTCGTTTTGCGAAACCGCCGAAGCATGTAATCGGAAGCATCCTTCGGGGCGGAACATCTATTGGCGTAAGCCGACTGACCGGAACCTGCAAGCTTCTCCTGATCAACAATCTGCTGGCTTCATCTGTTACGGTGGCCGGACTTGCGGCGTACAATGTTCAGGTACAGGTGAACTATATAGCCGACGCTCTGATCATGGGTTCGGCACAGGCAGTCGTGATGCTTGCAGGCATCTATTACGCGGAGGAGGACCGCAAAGGTCTGCGCCGTGCTATTCGGATAGCGCTTCGCTATGTGATCCTCATCGGATTAGGTGTTTTTATCCTGATAAACTTTGAGCCGGTCATTGACGCAATAACAGTGTTCTATCTGGGAAAAGGGGAAGATGGAGTCATCTATGCTGTTGCTTCAGTAGCAGTTTATTTCTTTGCAGTAGGTCTGCTGGGGCAGGCCCTCGCGGTGCTGCTTGCCAATTATCTGGAGACGATTGGCCACAGAATCATGTCCTATATCGTTTATATTCTGGACGATATCGTATTCGTGCTTATCGCTGTCAGCTGGGCGCGGAGGTCAGACATGTTTACAAACGATACCGATATCTCGATTGTGGCAAGCACCTTCATAGGATTATTCATTGCGCAGATTGTCATGGTCCTGTCAATACCGATCCTGTTATTGCTGTTCAATCTCATCATAAACCGCCGGGTAGTCTTTGGGTGGGATGCGATTCTGATGCTGCCGAAGGGGTTTGGCGTTTCCAAAGACAACGAATTGACCGCAGCTGTGTTCACGGTAGAAGAAGCAACAGAGTTTGCCTCAAAGGCATATGAATTCTGCATGGAAAGGGGCGTGCCGCAAAGAAAGGCATATGTTGCGTCTCTGGCAGTCGAAGAGCTTTCTTCGCAGATTATCGAGAGAGGTTTTTCGGATGGCAAAGCCCACAGGCTGGAGCTGCATCTGGTCTGCAAAGGGGAGGAACTGATTCTGCGAACGCGTGATGACTGCCGACAGTTTGATCCCTGGGCAATCGCAGGTCAGGCCGATGATGAAGAAATGTCAGAAGAGATCAGCGAAACCACAGGAATCCGCATGATCAGGGAGATGGCGACAGAAGTCAACTACACATCCGCGATGAAACTGAACAACCTGACTATCCGGGTATGATCAGACAAGCCGTCCCTGCCAGGTGTTGCGGACGCGCATTTCGCGGTGAAGTGTGATTTCAGGCGGAACGATTTCCAGAGCTGAGATGAGCAGATCACGGAATGCTGTCGCGCACATTATTTCAATCAAAGCGTTTTTTCTGTGCGTATAGGCACAGATTTGGATGCTTTGGTTGTTTTTTTGTGCGTAAAAAAGATAGCGGGATATGAAATGGACCATTATTAACGTTGTTTG
>CADAHK010000129.1 GCA_902787725.1 uncultured Eubacteriales bacterium
TGGCAGTCCTGTCCACTCGAGGCCGACCTGACCCGAGAACTCGAGTACGTTCAGACGCACGCCGTGAACGACTACCGACAGGAAACACATTATTATGTTTAGTGCATGGCCTATAAGTACGACCAGTACACCGAGGATAATCAGAGGGCCGTGCATTCCTGCCGCGATCCCGTTAAAGCTCTGTGAGATCGCAACGCCGGCCATACCGACTGCAAACAGTCTTATGTAACTCATTACGTTTCCGAAGCAGCTGATGGTGTCAAGGAAGTCTGTGAACGCATTCGCCAGACCGGCCTTGAGTCCCTGTCCGAAGCTCAGGTCAGGTGACATGCCGCCGAACAGCAGTACCAGCACGAACGCAACGCCGATCAGTCCGAACACCGGCACGAGGCTGATGTTTTCATGGATGACCAGATTGAGTGCCAGCAGGTACATAGCCACGACTGCGATCGCCCAGCCCAGATTTGCGACCCATGACAGGTCTTTCTTCGGGAGCTTATCCTTGATAGCAAGGATGGAACCGAGCACCATCTGTATCGCGCCTATCGAGAACGAGAACTTCATTATCGCATTCTGAGTCACTGTCGAGGTAACTCCGAAATACTCCGGATATGTTGCCAGACTCGGTATTACGAGTTTCTGGAGGAACGGCACCTTCATGGCGCTCTCCATTCCGAACCATGTGCCGGTGACAGCTCCCCATATGATGGTCGCTATCGACAGCACGAAGAGCAGGAATGTTACAGTCGATCCCTCCTTCTGCTTGACTCTGAGTGCGATCGTCCCGAGCAGTATGAGTACACCGTAGCCTCCGTCTCCGATGATCATCGCGAAGAACAGAGTGAAGAACAGGAAGAACCAGAGCGATACATCCTGCTCCCTGTAGCCCGGAAGTACGCCGAGTATGTTGAATACCGGCTCGATGAGCTTTGATACCTTGTTATAGCGAAGCTTGGTAGGTATCTGGTCATCATCTTCAGCTACATCCTCTGCGGCCCATGCACAGCATTTTTCAGCCGCCATGGCTTTGACCTTGTCGAGCTCGACCTCAGGAACATATCCTGATACCCAGACGAAATCGCTGTCTCCCTGAGCGGTCGCGCTTGCCGACGAGTAGTTTACCTCATTCTGCATCTTGAGCAGCTGATCCTTGAAGCTGGCATCGTATATCGAGGCTGCCTTCAGCGTGCTGTCGCATTTCTCGATGCCCTGTCTCGCATCTTCGATCTTCTGCTTAAGTTCGCTTACGCTGTTTTCTCCCGGAATGAACTCGCTTGCCTGGACTGAAGCCGGAAGAGTTCCGAGTACAGCCACAGCCTCCTGCTTGTCTACAGGAGAGAGGCGGATGTAACGTACATCTTCTTCAGCCTGGAGAGCCTGGAATTCCTTGGCGCCCATACGGTAGAAGTGGAAGTCGAATCCTTCTTCCTTCACAGCCTTCAGGTCTTCAGGTGAGAAGTCTCCCCATGCTGCGATCCTGTCTATCTCCGTGTTGGCAGCGCTTATTTCCTGTCCCAGGCTGGACTTGCGGTCCAGTGCCTCGAGCACTCCGTCATACATTTTGTTGAATTCATCGTCCGTGAGGATCTCTTCCGAAGGTTTCTGTTTAGGCTCGGCATAGTCCTTAAGGGCCATTTCCGTCTTGGACAGTGTCTGGAAGCGATCGTTTATCTCACGATCCGCGCTTTGTTTTTCAGCGAGATGCATTACGCCTATGTCTCTGAGGCCCTTGAGCATCTCGTCCTTAGCAGAGGCAGATGTGACGATGTGTACCATTTTCATTTTTTCTACCATCGCTTATACCTCCACTAATTTCTTCTTTGAGATCTTGCCGCGTACAACGGCCGCCGTCTGCTGGTCTCCCAGGTATACCTGGATGACACGTATATTCTCCTTGGCTTCAGGGATCTTGACCTTTTCAAACAGGTTGACCCTCTGCGAAGTCGTACGGAGTTCTTTCTCCAGAAGCTCTGTCTGTTTCCGGAGAGTTGAGACTAAAGCGTCCAGTCTGGCGATCTCACGAAGTTTGAAGACTGCAGTGTCTACCCAGAGCGGGTAGTCGTCCACATCGTAATTGATGTCTTTGAACGTGAGCTCTTCGAAGGCAGGTATCGTGACACCTGCGATGTTCTCATCTTTGACGATTACCTTGTCCGGCTGCACCAGCTGGTCAAGTCTTTTCTCTTCGTCAAAAATCTCGTTCTCTGCGAATACAGCTACCCAATCGTCCAAATCACCGATCATCTGAATGCGTTCGGCTTCCTTGCGCTCGAGCTCCTGGCGTATCCCCATGATTACCGACTGCAGCTGCTGTTTCTTGAGCTGAAGTGTCGGAAGATAGCGCTGGAACTGCTTAAGGTTGTCCTTCTGCTTCTTCAGTTCATTCTTTGTAAGTTTGATAGCCATGACCCGCTCCTTCTGTTAGTTCAACGCATCCTTCTTCGGCCATCTTTCCTCGATAAGGCTTGTCTTCATTCCTGTCTCTACAGGGTCGAAGCATTCTGCGAGGATATCCCAGCCAAGGTCAAGAGCATCTTCAAGCGGAATGTTCACAGACAGATCCATCATCTTGGTCTCGAACATCTCACCATACTTAAGGAGCTTGTCATCCCACTCAGTCATCATGAATCCCATGGACTTCTTCTCAAGAGATTCCTTGTACTGAGCGTAGAGCTTGATCATACCATCCATCAGGGCACGGTGGTCATCTCTTGTCTTGCCGTTAACATTCTGTTTCAGACGTGACAGCGATCCGAACGGCTCTATACGGCCGCCCTTGAGATAATACTGGCCTTCTGTGATGTATCCTGTGTTGTCAGGTACCGGGTGAGTTACGTCATCACCAGGCATTGTTGTAACACCGAGGATAGTGATGGATCCGGCACCTTCAATATCTACTGCCTTTTCATAACGCGAAGCGAGGCAGCTGTATAAGTCGCCCGGATAACCACGGTTGGACGGTACCTGTTCCATAGTGATAGCCATTTCCTTCTGAGCATCGGCGAAGTTCGTCATGTCAGTCAGAAGTACGAGTACTCTCTTTCCCTCGAGAGCGAACTGCTCTGCAACAGCAAGGGACATATCCGGTACCAGTGTGCACTCTACGATAGGGTCAGCAGCTGTATGAATGAACATTACTGTGTGGCTCATAGCGCCGCCCTTCTCAAGTGTGTCACGGAATTCCATGTAGTCATCGTACTTGAGACCCATTCCGCCGAGGATGATTACGTCTACCTCAGCCTGCATCGCGATTCTTGACAGGAGCTGGTTGTACGGCTCACCGGAGATCGAGAAGATAGGGAGCTTCTGGCTCTCTACAAGAGTATTGAATACGTCGATCATCGGGATACCGGTACGTACCATCTTATTAGGAAGGATACGCTTAGCCGGGTTGAAGGACGGTCCTCCGATAGGGATCATGTTCTCGGTCAGAGCCGGTCCGTTGTCTCTCGGTACTCCCGCACCGTCGAAGATACGTCCGAGCAGATGATCTGAGAAAGAAACCATCATCGGTCTTCCGAGGAAACGGACAGGGTCAGTTGTGCTGACGCCCTGAGCTCCTGCGAATACCTGCAGGGAAACCAGATCCTTATCAAGTTTGATTACATTTGCGTAACTGTCGCCTACGAGCGCAAGGTCGCCGTTCTTGACGCCAGGCGCACGTACAGTAACTACGTTACCTACGATAGATTCTATTTTTGTATATACTTTCTGCATACTAGCGACCTCCTACTCTACGACCTTTGCCATGTAAAAGTCTGAGATCTTTTTCTCCTGTGCTTCGAACTCCGGAGTCTCGAACTCACATCCGTGCCAGTCAAGGAATTCCTGTCTGAGCTGGTTGAAGAATGCACGGATCTCTCTCTTGTCTGTGATATCGTATGTC
>CADAHK010000130.1 GCA_902787725.1 uncultured Eubacteriales bacterium
GAGCGGTCCACAAAATCCGCTATGAGCGGCTGCATTATTACCGCCAGTACATTAGCAGCCGCAAGCGTCATTCCTATCTGTGAATTTGTATAGCCCTTTGCGAGCATGAATACGGACGCGAAGCTGCTGACTACTGCGTATATTATCCAGTAGGTGCCGAATATGGCTCCGTATCCGCTGTTGAGTATCTTTCCCATTAACTTTTGTATTAACTGTCTTTCCTAAATAATGTCTGTTGCGTTAACATCTTCCGGCCGGCAGTCACGCTCTACAGATCATAGTAGAGTGAGAATTCTGCAGGATGCGGAATCGAGTGAACCTTCTGGTAATCCGCCTTTTTCTTCTCGATCCACAGATCGATCAGTTCCTCAGGGAATACTCCGCCGACTGTCAGATAATCGTGGTCCTCCTTAAGAGCGTCAAGCGCATCCATGAGGCTCCTCGGAAGAGCCTTGACTTCCTTCTTCTGCTCCTCGCTCAGATCGTAGAGGTTGAAGTCGTATGGACCCCATCCGCCGTCCATTGCGTTGATCTTGTTCTTGACGCCGTCTATACCTGCCATCAGGATAGCCGCGAATGCGTAGTAAGGATTTGCCGTTCCGTCAGGGTTTCTGAGCTCGAAACGCTTCTTGTCCGGTGCCTTTGCGTAGGCAGGAATTCTGATAACGGAGCTTCTGTTGGCTGTTGCAAAACCAATCGTAACCGGCGCTTCAAAGCCCGGAACCAGCCTCTTGTAGGAGTTGGTCGATGGGTTTGTGAAAGCGCAAAGGCTCTTGGCGTGCTTGAGCAGTCCGCCCATGAAGCAGAGCGCCAGCTCCGAAAGTCCGGAATAACCGTTCTCATCGTAGAAGAGCGGCTTACCGTCCTTGAACAGGTGCATGTGAACGTGCAGTCCTGAACCGGCCTCATCATAGATAGGCTTAGGAAGGAACGTTGCTGTTCTGTCATCCTCAACAGCCGTATTCTTGATGATGTACTTTGTCGCCATGACGGCGTCTGCCATCTCCGTCATCTCGCCCAGCTCAACTTCAATCTCGACCTGTCCCGGTCCGCCGACCTCATGGTGGTGGTACTTGACCTTGATTCCCCAGTCCTCCATGGTCATGCACATCTTGGCTCTTGAGTTATATGTAATGTCCTGAGGGATGTCAGCGTGGTAACCCTTCTTGCGGCCTACCTGATATCCCTTGTTTCTGATGTCGTCCTCCATGGCGGAGTTCCATTCTGCCTGTTTGGTGTCGACCTCGCAGAATACGGATTCCTCCCTTACCTGATAAGCTACTCTGTCGAAGAGATAGAATTCGAATTCCGGTCCTACGATCATCTGATCCGCGATACCCTGGTCTCTCATGTATTTCTCCGCGGCGAGAGCAACGTTTCTCGGATACTGGTCAAACGGTCTGTTCTCAGGTTCGTCGATAACGAAGACATCACCCATCATCGTTATAGTCGGAATCTCTGAGAACTTGTCAAAGATCGCCGTCTTGAGATTCGGGATGAAGACCATGTCGGACTTCTCGATAGGCGCGTATCCGTAGTTGGATCCGTCGAAGCCTATGCCGTCTTTCATAGTGTCTTCGGTAAATCTCTCAACAGGAATCGACAGGTGTCTCCATCTTCCTTCCAGGTCGACCATCTTGACATCGTACTCCTTGATGAACTTCTGGACTTCTGCTACTGAGTTAAACATTGTATTCTCCTTTCAGTTTTTCAAACTGTTCCTAAACGGTCTCTTCGAACTGCTGATGGCAGTGCGGGCAGTTTATCTTGATGGTGCCCGCTCCTACGGGAACCCTCAGCTTCTCCTTGCAGTAAGGGCAGATGAGAACGCGCTTTCCGTCGTTCTTCGCAGCACCGGGTCTCTGAAACCCGCCGCCGTACGCGCCCGCGCCGGGCTTTTTTCTCCCGAAATTGTTCTTCATCTCCAGGAACTTCATGTTCTCTGCTCTTCTCTTGTCGTAGAATCTGGAAAAAGCCCTGCTGTACACGAGTATCAGCAGTATGACTGCAGCAACCCACAGAAATCTCACTCTGACGAATATGTTCAGGACGAACAGTATCGCCGATATTATGAGCATGAATCTGCTGAGCTCATCCATTCCGTATCTTCCGTTGAACATCTATTATTCCTCCTTTTCAAGAAGCATTTCCGCAAAAACTTTCTGCGCCGCTTCAACTGATTTCATCGCGTCGCTGCAGTAGAAGTCCGCGCCCATCTTGTGGGCGTATTCCTCAGTAAGCACGGCTCCTCCGACCATGACCTTGACTGCCGGGTCCTCAGCCTTTATGGCTTTTATCGTCTCCTCCATGCTCGCCAGAGTTGTCGTCATGAGCGCTGAAAGGCCTACGAGCCTTATGCCGTCCGTGCGGACTTTCTCGACTACGTCTTCAACGGGAACATCCCTTCCCAGATCGATCATGTTAAAGCCGTAGTTCTCCATTATAACCTTGACTATGTTCTTGCCTATGTCGTGGATGTCGCCCCTCACTGTGGCTATGACCACGTCACCGGCGTTTTCTCCCTTCACTCCTGACTCGTCCATGACTTTTTTGATCACGTCGAATCCCGCCTGGGCGGCCTGGGCTGACTGGAGCATGGAAGGCAGGAATATCTCTCCCCTCTCGAATCCCTTGCCGACTCTGTCGAGGGCAGGTATCAGATCCTGATTGACTATGTCCATGGGATCCTTGATTTTAAGGAGCGCCTGTATTGCCTTTGCGGCTTCGCCTTCGATGCCGTTCTCTATGGCCTTTGCCACGGCGGCCTCTTCAGGCTTCAGGGCCGCGCCCCCGCCTGGCCCATCGGCAGCATCTGCCGGCTTTGCCGCGCTTTTCTTTCGGGGTCCGGCTGACGGCAGTTCTGCGTCCTTATATTTCTCTATGTACTCCGCCGCGCCCTCATCTCTGTTCTTGAGCACATTGAAGGCGTATATCGAAGCCATCATGTCTTCATCGTTCGGATTGATTATCGGCAGGTCCAGTCCGTTTTCCAGAGCCATGGTCATGAATGTTCTGTTGATCACAGGTCTGAGCGGAAGTCCGAAGCTTACATTGGAAACGCCCAGCGCCGTCGCAAGGCCGAGCTTTTCCTTGACCATGCGGACTGTCTTAAGAGTCTCGTCAACTTCCTTCTGCTGTGCCGACGCGGTCAGCGTCAGACAGTCTATTATGATATCTTCACGCGGAATGCCGTATTCCTCCGCTCTGTTGACTATCCGCTGCGCGATTTCAAACCTCTCCCCGCAGGTTTCCGGAATGCCGCCGGCGTCGAGTGTCAGGCCTATTACCGCCGCGCCGTATTTCTTTACGATCGGCAGTATTCTTTCCATGACCTCTTCGTCTCCGTTGACGGAGTTCACGATCGGCTTGCCGTTGTAGACTCTCAGTGCCGCTTCAATGGCGTCCGCGTTCGAGGAATCTATCTGCAAAGGCAGGTTGGTCACTGCCTGAAGCTTCTTTACGACCTCCGGCATTAGCGCCGCTTCATCTATGCCCGGAACGCCCACGTTGACGTCCAGAATCTCCGCTCCCGCGTCGATCTGTTTCATGGCCTGCTCGATTATGTAGTCGAAATCTCTGTTTATGAGAGCGTTCTTGAGCTTCTTTTTACCCGTAGGGTTCAGTCTCTCCCCGATGACCGTAACGTGGTCCACCGTGACCACCTTGCTTCCGCTGCACACCTTGAGCGGCCTGCGCGGTTTCTCAAGTCCGAACAGACTGGTGAGTGTGAAGTCCTGAGGCGCGTGCGCTGCCTCGATTGCACCCGTGAGCGGTCCCTTCGGCCTGCGGAAGTACTCTCCCGTGTACATGCCGACGCC
>CADAHK010000131.1 GCA_902787725.1 uncultured Eubacteriales bacterium
TGTTTCCAGATACGGCTTTGTGAGCAGGTCGTTGCACATGAGAGTCGCGATCGTCTGGTTGCAGAACAGCACACACGAGGCCAGTCCTACGACAAGCGACGTGAAGAATCTGCCTGTCTTTCTGCAGCAGCTGCTGATGCGGCTGAGCAGGCTTTCGAGCATTCCCGTCCTGTTGAAGATGCCGGAGTACGCGCATGAAATGATGAGTATTATGACTATCTCAATCATCGAAACAAGTCCGCCGCCGTCAAGGATCGCGGACAGGCCTACGCCGGTTGGGTGATATCCGAATATGAGGGCTTTGCATACGTCAAGTACCGGCATGTGTTCCACCGCGCAGGCAATTACGCCGCCGGCGAGTACGCTTATCGCAATCGACCAGATGACGCCTACCTTCATGAGCGGCAGCGCCAGCATGATTATCGCGGGTACAAATCCCCACGGCGACAGTGTGAACTCTTCTTCGAATGTCTGCATGAGTGAACTGTCCACATGGCTTATCGGGTTCATGAACGACATAACGCAGTACGCCGCCAGTGTTATCGCAAAAGGCAGCGCTCCGGTCCTCATCATGAGCTTGACGTTTGTAAGTATTTCTGTCTTTGTAACTCCGGCTACCATGTTCGCCGATGACGAAACAGGTGAAGCTCTGTCACCGAAGTATATTCCGGACATGAGAACTCCCGCAGTAATCAGCGGATCAACCCCGCCGCTTCTTGCGAGCGCCATGAAGATTACGCCTACCGTTCCGGCTACGCCAAATGATGTCCCCAGCGCGTAGCTGAGGAGGCACGAAAGAAGAAACGCAATGATAAGGAAGAGCGGCGGAACGATTACTTTCATTCCATAGTAGACAAAAATAGTGATTGTTCCGGAGATTCTCCATGCGGCCGTGATAAGGCCGATGATGAGCATGACCTCGATGACTATGAGCGAGTCCCTGATGGAACCCCAGCTGCTCGAGGAAAGCTCTCTGATGCCTTTGCCTGCGGACATGCCCTGCTGACTCAGCGCCCTGAGTCCAAGAATCGTAAACAGCAAAAGGCCGATCAGCAGGGCCCAAACCATGGAGTGCCCCGTGACCAGCATCAGTATCATGCTTCCTATGAATAATGCAAAAGCAATAACAAGACTCATTCTTTGCTGTCTCCTGCCACAGATAATTGCGCTTTTTCACACTCAGTCAATTGTATATGCACAGCAAAACTTTTTCAATTGCTATCTCAGAGCTTGAATTCAATCTGACTGTCGATTGCGAGACTGTCCGGCGTGACTTTGCAGTCATAGGCGAGGATTGAAACGCCCGCCTCTGCTGCCTTTGCGAGAGCTTCGCCGAATTCCGGATGGGTGTCATAGTTCGGCGAAACATCCCTCATCCCCTTCATCTGAACGACGAAGATGACGTAAGCCAGATAGCCTTCACTTCGCGCCCGGATCAGCTCATTGATGTGCTTGATGCCGCGCTCCGTCGGCGCGTCAGGAAATCTCGCGTGCCCATCATCCTCAAGAGTCACTCCCTTGACCTCGATGAACGCCCGATCCGGTTCAACCGTTTTGTTTGTGAACTTTTCATCGGCTCCGTCTGCTTCGACATAGAAATCAAATCTGGAATCGCCGTATTTGACCTCGGGTTTGATCAGCGTGAGGTTGCTCAGCCCGGGCAATCGGATCCTACCGTCTGCCAGCGCCTCCTGCACGACCTTGTTCGGCGCCTGGGAATCCATGTTTATCAGAAGCGCGCCTCCACCGACCTTCTTCTCTACCGCAACAAGCGAATATCTCATTCGCCTGCTTCCCATTCGACCTTCGAAATCCTCAAGATAAACCGTGCTGCCCGGGACGAGCAGCTCTCTGCATCGCCCGGTGTTCTTCACATGCACCTTGACGGTTTCCGCGGCGTCACCTTTGCCAATCCCGACCCTGGCAACGAAGCGGTTTTCCCTCTCTATGAACTTTGCCTTAACTATTTTTTCGTATTTCATTATGCTCGCTGCAAGTTTTGTGCAATTAACCAATAAAAAGGAGCTGCATTGCGGCAATCTGCCGGTGCTGCAGCTCCCAATCAATCACAATTTACTTAACATCGTCGCTTGCCGGCGGTTCTGCGTCAGCTGCAGGGGCTGCCGGCTCCTGAGGCGCGTCAAAGTCAACCTTTGGTGCGTCAGTTCCGAAATCTACCACAACGTTCTCACGCTCTTTGGTGTCGTCAACTTCGTACATCCTGTACTTCTCAAAGTGGAATGAGTTGGCGATGAAGTTTGTCGGGAAAGATTCAACTGCAGTGTTCATCTCTCTTACGCAGCCATTGTAGTACTTGCGGCTGTTGGCGATGTCATCCTCCAGTCCTTCCAGCTGTCTCATCAGGTCACGGAAGTTCTCATTTGCCTTGAGTTCAGGATACGCTTCCGCGGTTGCTACGATTGTTCCGAGCGCGCCTCCCATGGCCTGATTGGCCTCGATCTTCTCGTTCGGCGACATGGCGTCGTAGCTCTTTGTGCGGAGAGCTGTAATCTTTTCAAAGGTGTCACTCTCATGCTTTGCGTAAGCCTTAACGGTGTTTACCAGATTAGGAATCAGGTCCCATCTCTTCTTGAGGTAAACGTCCATTGTAGCGAACGCTTCTTCTATTCTGTTCTTCTTCTTGATGAATCCGTTGTAAGCGCCGATTCCCCAGATGGCCAGAATAATAATGATTATAAGTATTATCAGTCCGAGTTTCATTCCGTGTCCTCCTTATTGTCTTCCATTTCCTCTTTCTTATTCAAAAGATATCTTTTGTGATATTTTAATCTGACATACTCCATTATCTTATTGTAATACACCGGATTGCTAAGGCCTCCGACGACTCCTACAACAGGGAGCCCCTGGATGAACTTCAGCACCAGCATATCGAGCGCAAAATCATCAGCGGTGATTCCTATCTGCGTCTCCACCGCGTCGATATCAGGGCATGTAGGATTGCGAAGCATGTCTTCCACCTCAAGGTCAGCCTCCAGCCACTTGCCCTGCTTGGCAATTGCCGCCGACATCATCTTGAGGATGAGAAGTCTCTCCTCAGGTTTATTGTAATCATAACCGTACTTCAGCGCAACCTCATAAATGGACTGCAAAATGAAGCCCAGAAACAGCACAATGTCAGGCAGCCCGATTCCCAGCACTCCGAGACCGACTCCTTCGGCCGTTGTGATGATCGACTTCCACCTGTTTGAGGAGGAAACATTGCTGCGGAACTTTCTGAGCTCCCGGCGAGTCTGGATGTCATCGACAGCCGTGTCTCTGGACTCGAAATCCTTGAGAAGCCTCTCCTTGCTGTAGGTCTTCTCAATCACATCGACGCCCTTCTCAAAAATGATATTAAAAGCAGTTGCAAAGGCAGCCCGAAGGTTTATGTATATCTTCTCCGGAATCAGACTTTCGATGGCTTTCTTCCATGTCTTGTCCGACGCCATGGCCTGCTTTTGCAGTTTACGCTCCTGCTTGGCAATGTATTTCAGTTCTTTTTCACAGGCAATCCTGAATTGTTCTTCGTTCATGTCTTTAGAATGATTCCGCCTTATCTATCTGCCATCGCGATGTAGTCGCGCCTCTCCTGCACAGAATTGTAAGCAGGACGCATGAGCTTGCCGCCGTTTAC
>CADAHK010000132.1 GCA_902787725.1 uncultured Eubacteriales bacterium
GACACCATGGCCATGTACGAGAATTCCATCATTGACATGGGTCAGGTCAACACCATCTCAGGAGAGGTCGTACCGGATTACAAGGACCTTATGGAAAAGGGATTCAAAAGCTACATCGCCCGCTGCGAGGAGAAGATTGCTGAAACACAGGGCGACACCTTCGAGAACCAGGAGAAACAGGATTTCTGGAGAGCATGTATCATCGTCATGAAGGCAGTGATCCGGTTTGTTAACCGTTATGCGGACAAAGCCCTCGAACTGGCTGAGAAGGAAACCGACCTCGTACGCAAAGCCGAGCTTCTGGAAATCGCCTCCAACTGCAGGAACGTGCCGGAGAATCCGCCGAGAGGATTCTATGAGGCTTTGCAGTTCGTGTGGTTCGTACACCTCGTTTATCACATTGAGGGACCTGCGACGGCGTGCAGCTTCGGACGGTTTGACCAGATACTGTATCCATACATGGAGATGGACATGAAAGCAGGCGTCTTCGATGAGGACAAGGCCCAGGAGATCCTGGAGTGCTTCTTCCTGAAGTGCGGAGAAGTCATCGAAGTAAGAGATAAAGAGTGTTCAAAGGCATTCGCGGGCTTCCCGATGTGGGCCATCGTCATGGTTGGCGGACTCGGACTGGATGGGGAGGACGCGACAAACAAGCTGAGCTACATGTGCCTTACAGCAGGCGCAGATGTAAAAACGGCTCAGCCGGTTCTGGCCATGCGCGTCAGCGACAAGACGCCGGAGGATCTGCTCCGCCAGGCGGCGGAGATGATTCAGGACGGTATGGCGCAGCCGGGACTCTTCAATGACGATGTATGCATGAAGATCGTACGCTCAAAAGGCGGCTCTGACGAAGAGGTTCTGGGCTGGAACGTGGTCGGATGCACCCAGCCGCAGTATGGCGGCGGCGGCGCGGACTGCTTCCCTGACGTAGGCTACGTCAACTACGCCAAGTGCCTGGAGCTGGTCCTGCACAGAGGCGTGGACCCAAGGACCGGCATGAAGCTGGGAATAGATACAGGCGATCCGTGTGAATTCACCTGCAAGGAAGACATCATTGAGGCCTGTAAAAAGCAGATCATCTACATCCACGAGAGAATGGTTGAAGCATCGAGAATCATTCAGGTGGAACAAGCCAGACGCCTTCCGGCAGTATATACCTCGCTGACAGTGGACGGCTGCATCGATAAAGGCATGTCCGTTCAGGAGGGCGGCGCGAAGCATTCCAGCTCCGGAATATTCGGTACTGGAACAGCCAACCTGGCAGATTCCATCGTAGGCATCGAATACGCTGTGTTCAAGGATAAGATCGTCACCATGCAGGAACTGATCGACATCCTCGACAGCGACTTCAAGGACAATGAAAGAGTACGTCAGTACCTGATCAACATACCGCCGAAGTTCGGCAACGACGATCCTTATGTAGACAGCATCAACCATGATATCTGCAACTATGTGGCGGAAATCGTTCAGAGTTGGAAGGACGCCCGCGGCGGCCACTACGACTACACGCTCATGTCACAGTCCGAGAATGTGCCGCACGGTGAGGATACCGGCGCGACGCCGGACGGCAGACATGCAGGCGAATCATTGAATGACAACTCATCTCCGATGATGGGGAGAGATATAAACGGACCGACGGCAACCGTGAAATCCGTCGCTTCCCTGAAGCCGGAGAATTTCTACGCCGGCGCGCTGTTCAATCTCCGCTTCGACCCGAAGAGCGTCGAAGGTGAGAAGGGCATCGACACCATCGAGAGCGTGGTCAAGACATACTTCAAGGAAGGCGGACAGCACATCCAGATTAACGTCGTGGATGACGCTACGCTGCGCGCTGCTCAGGAGAATCCGGAGGAGTACAGAGGACTCGTCGTGCGTGTCGCCGGCTACCTGGCTTACTTCACGGAGCTTGACCGTCACGTTCAGGATTCAATCATAGCGCGTACGGCTCACGGAGGCTGCTGATGAGCAAAAGCAACACGGCTTTAATCGGAAACATACAGAAGTTCTCAACACAGGACGGCCCCGGAATACGTTCTACCGTGTTCCTCAAGGGCTGTCCCTTGTGCTGTGTATGGTGCCATAACCCGGAGATGATAAGTCCCGAAAACCAGATGATGATCAGCCCGTCGCGGTGCATAAGATGCGGGGAATGCGCAGCTGTCTGTCCCGAAGGCGGCATTACCATCTCTGAGGACGGCGTCGCTATCGACTTCAAGGCGTGCAAAGCCTGCGGCGAGTGCGCCAGGGTTTGTTATACAAAAGCAATCAAATATGTCGCGGAAGAGATGACGGTGGAAGAGGTCATGTCTACGGTCCTGCAGGACAGGGAATTCTACCAGGATTCCGGCGGAGGCGTAACCATCAGCGGCGGAGAGCCGCTGGCTCATGTTGCCTTTGCACGGGCGCTGACTGACGCGTGCCGCGAAGAGGGTATCGACGTGTGCATAGACACCTGCGGATTTGGGGAGACGCGGCACCTGATGAATCTGGCGCTGTCACCGAATGTGACACATGTGCTGTTCGATCTGAAGCACATGGACTCTGCAGCTCACGAACGGCTTACGGGCGTCAGCAACGAGCGGATCATCGACAATCTGCGCGCGCTGGCAGCTGACCCGCGGACCCACGACAAAATCTGGGTGCGCATGCCGCTCATCAAGGGCCTCAACGACGGCGACGAAGAAATACAGGCCGCGGTGGCTTTGGTTAAGGAGCTCGCGGTCAGGAAGGTATCCCTGCTCGGATACCATGAGATGGGCGTTTCCAAGGCGCGCCACGCGGGACTCGACTTCGACAGCTTCGAGGCACCGTCCCATGAGCGCATGGAGGAGATCAGAAAACAGTTTGACAGCGCGGGAATCGACGTGGAGATTTCAGGCGTGAGCGTTTGATTTGTGCGAGAGAGGATAAAACAATGACAGTAAAAAACAGAATTGCAATCGTGACCGGCGGGGCAATGGGAAACGGCAAAGGCATCGCGGAGGTGCTCGCTTCTCAGGGCGCCCGTGTTGCGATTTTTGACAAAAGTGATATTCTAGACGAGACAGTGGCGGAGCTCACGGGCAAAGGCTACGATGTCTGCGGATTCAAAACCGACATCACGGACCGGGTGAACATTGACGATTCCGTTGAGAAGGTAATCGAGAAATACGGCCGGATCGACATTCTCGTCAACAACGCGGGAGTCATGAAGAACCTGCCGTTCCTTGAGACAGACATGAGCAATCTGGATTTTCATATCGACATCAACGTCAAGGGACCTTGGAACGTATCACAGAGCGTCATTCCGCACATGGTTGAGAACAAGTACGGCCGCGTCGTTACCATCGCGTCTGTTACCGGCGGTTTTGTCGATGACGGAGGGGACATGTCCTATTCAATCACCAAGTCCGCGCTCATCGGATTCGGCAGATGCCTCGCCATGGAGTTCATCGAGGACGGCATTACCTCGAACATCGTATGTCCGGGCTACTGCAATACGCCGATGGTAGCG
>CADAHK010000133.1 GCA_902787725.1 uncultured Eubacteriales bacterium
AGGGAACTTGGAATCGTGGCGAATTTCACGCCTAGCTGGAACGGCGGCAACTGCGGTTCGGAACCTGAAAACATGCAGAAACTGCTCGGACCTGAAAGGGGACTGCGCACTTTGCAGAGCAGAACGGTATTTGAGACAGGAGCAGTTGTTTCATTCAGTTCCGACGAGGTTGAGCTGCATAACCTGGATCGCTGGAGTCCGTTCTGGGGAATGGAAGTCGGAATGACCAGACAGGATCCGGATTTCGGCGGCGTGGTATATGACGAGCAGGCCGATGGGACAATGGCCGAGCGAAAAGACGGCAGCACAGCTCCTGTATATCCGCCGGAAGATGAGAAGATGACTTTGGAGCAGCTCATCGAAGGGTACACTATTAACGGCGCGAAACAGCTTGGAATAGATGACCGTGTCGGGTCGATAGAAACCGGCAAAGAAGCGGACTTCCTGGTACTCAGCGAGAGCCTGTTTGAAACGGATCCATACAGGCTGCACGATGTAGTGCCGGAACGCGTATATATAAAAGGAAAGCTGCAGAGTTTGCTGTAGCCCCGTTGATTCTATAGACTTACTTTATCGAGGATGCCGGCCATCTTCGCAAGAAAGATTCCGTAGTTTGTGATAGGGACGCCGGCTTTTTTCGCGGCCTCGACGCGGCTCATCACGTGCCTGCGGTTGAACATGCAGGCTCCGCAGTGAATTATCAGATCGTACTGCGTCAGTTCATCGGCGGCAGGGAAATCGTTCCCGCGGACCGATGTGATTGTGACATTGTCGCCGAAGGTTTCATGCAAAAGCCTCGGTATCTTTACTGTTCCTATATCTTCATTCAAAGGCACGTGCGTGCACGCCTCAGCGATGAGCACGTTGAACGGCTCGGCCGGGTTAGCGGCACCTGCCGTTTCAATTCCAGCCAATGCTTTGTCTATGGCCGAAGCTCCTTCGACGAAGACGTTGATGTCGCCTTTTGAAGCGGCCATCAGAATCGAAAAGGATGTCAGGGCGCTGGCTTCCGGCTTTTGCGCGTAGACATCAGCGAAGCACTGGGAGTCGGTGATTATGAGATCCGGAGCGCGGCTGAGAGCGGCCAGTGCGTCAGCGAGTCCGTCAGCTGTTGTAGACATCACCTGACACTTGCGGTCGAGAAGCTCACGGATGGTCTGGACCTGCGGCAGAATCAGACGGCCTTTTGGAGCCTGAATGTCCTGTGGCATGACAAGCAGCACGAGACTTCCGTCTTCAAGAAGATCGCCCAGAATCTTTTCCTGCATGTATTCATCAGGAAGCGCGTCCTGTATCGCCTTGCGCAGGGCGTCTATCCCTGAGCCTGTTTCAGCGCTGACAGGGATAGCAACAATATCATCGAAATCCGTTGCTGCGTTGATTGCTTTCAGGCGTTCTTCTTCGTTCAGTATGTCCCACTTGTTTATTGCGATTATGGTTGGAATGTTCGCTTCCCTGAGACGGTCGATCCAGACCTGTTCACAGTCAAATGTCGAACCTTTTTCGTTGCTTGCCTGACCGTTTCCGCTGTTTGACGGAGCGGTTCCGTCGATTACGACGATGGCCAGATCGGTTTTAGAAATGATCGAGGCGGTCTTGGCAATACGGAGTTCGCCAAGCTCTCCCTCGTCATCGAAACCTGCTGTGTCAATAAAGACCACAGGCCCGATAGGATGCAGCTCCATTGACTTGTAGACAGGGTCCGCGGTCGTTCCCGGTGTATCGGATACTATGGCGAGATTCTGTCCGGTCAGTGCGTTGATAAGGGAAGACTTCCCGGCGTTGCGCCGGCCGAAGATTCCTATGTGCAATCTGTTCGCTTTAGGGGTGTTATTGAGTCCCATTGTTTATCCTTTCATTCCGCTGCTGCATTCAGCAGGTCTCTTAACGTCGCCGACGTCCGTAACGATGCGGTAGCCCGCGGACATGACGCGCATCTCCAGACAGCTCCTGCACTGTGCGGATTCTTCGCCTGTGCAGATTTTGTTGTCATACAGTTCGTATTGTTCGCGGACCTCGGCAGGGGACAGATTCGGCATTACGACGTTTGCTCCCGCCTTGAGCCCCAGTTCGCGGCCCTTGGAATCGATAGTCCCGAGTGCGGTTGTCGAAGGTATCAGGGCGTAAGGGAACATGATGCGCAGCACCGCTAACAGCCTCAGAGTCAGCTGAAGCTTTTCTTCTTTATCCAGTCCCTGCGCGCATGCGGCAGAGCTTCTGCCAAAAGGCGTGTCGGCATGCCGAAGGTACGGACCGATGCCGATCATGTCAGGCTTTAGGTCCTCCATAAAGTGCAGATCCTCAAGAAGGTGATGCAAAGTCTGTCCGGGCGCGCCGACCATTAGTCCCGCGCCTACCTGATAGCCTATATCCTTAAGGTCGTACAGACAGCGTTTGCGGTTCTCGATGCTCATCTCAGCAGGATGCAGAGTCCGGTACAGATCACACGACGCTGCTTCGTGGCGCAGCAGGTATCTGCGGGCGCCTGCGGCGTGGAGACGTTCGTAGCTTTCGCGTGAACGTTCGCCGACGGACAAGGTAATCGCGCAGTCAGGAAACTCGTCGTGAATGGACGCCACTATGTCGCAGAGACGCCTGTCGCCGTCTGAGAACGCCTGTCGCCGTCTGAGACAGTACCGTCATTCGAGTCAGCCTGCGTATCTGCGAAGTACGGGTCTTCGCCGCCCTGCAGCACGAAGGTGCGGTATCCCAGAGCGTATCCTTCCCGGCAGCATCCGAGGATAGTTTCTTTATCAAGGCGGTAACGGGAAAGGTTTCGGTTGCCTTTGCGTATACCGCAGTAGTAGCAGTCGTTGCGGCAGTAGTTCGTGAACTCAATCAGACCGCGCAAATAGACCGCATCACCGTAAACTTCTCTGCGGATGCGGTCTGCTTCTGCAAACAAAGCCTCGTCCGGACCTTTGCCGGACAGAAGCGCCAGGATTGTGTCGTCGGTCAGAGCGCCTGCCTCAGAATACAGAGGGCGTGCCTCAAAACCGGAAGTCACGATTGCCATCTTCAATCTCCTTCAGATGTTCGTGGCAGATTTCGCGAACCTTATCATTAGGGATCAGTGACAGTTTTTCTTCTATGAGAGCGTCGCCCTTTGCCTTTGTCTCAGGGCTCGCGTAGTCGATCAGGAATTCCTTTAGCGTCATCATCGCGTTCGGCTGACAGATGTTAGCGATCTGTCCCGCTTTCAGCAGGCTCATGAAGCGGTCGCCTGTGCGGCCCTCGCGGTAGCACGCGGTGCAGAAACTCGGCACGTAACCGAGGTCAATGAGCCAGTCTACCACCTCGCCGAGGGTGCGTCTGTCTTCAACATCGAACTGAGCGGTGTCTTCGGAATCGAAGCCGCCGTCTTCATCCAGTTCATCGACGTAGCCTCCGACGCTTGTCCTGCTTCCGCCGCTGATCTGAGTGATGCCGATTTCAAGACAGTCACGTCTTGTCTTTGCGCTTTCGCGGGTCGACATGATCATGCCGGTGTAAGGGACCGCGATTCTCAGCACGGCGACGATGCGCTTGAAGATGTCGTCAGGAACGCCGTTGTCAAATGTGTCTGGGTCGATGTCGTCCGCAGGTCTGACGCGCGGAACGCTGATTGTGTGCGGTCCGCAGCCGAAAGTCTTCTCAAGATGGTGGGCGTGCATCAGCATGCCGACGAAATCGTACTTGTAGTTGTTCAGACCAAACAGAACGCCGCAGCCCACATCGTCGATACCGGCCTCCATCGCGCGGTCCATGGCTTCAGTGTGATAAGCGTAATCGCCCTTTGGGCCGGACGGATGAAGCTGCTCGTACGCTTCCTTGTTGTACGTTTCCTGAAAGAGAATGTAGGTACCGATGCCGGCTTCCTTGAGCTTGCGGTAATTCTCAACCGTCGTCGCGGCGATGTTAACGTTGACACGCCGGATCGCGCCGTTCTTGTGTTTGATGCTGTATATTGTTTTTATGCTCTCGAGAATGTACTCGATTGGATTTTCCTTAGGGTGTTCTCCGGCCTCAATGGCAAGACGCTTGTGACCCATGTCCTGGAGAGCGATGACCTCATCGCGGATCTCATCCTGAGTCAGCTTCTTGCGCGGGATCGTCTTGTTCTGTCCGTGATAAGGGCAGTAGACGCAGCCGTTGACACAGTAATTCGAGAGGTAAAGCGGAGCGAACATGACGATGCGGTTACCATAAAAGTGCTCCTTGATCTCCTTGCCAAGATCGAAGATCTGCTGAATGATTTCCGGATCCTCGCACTCGAGCAGAGTGGCTGCCTCCGCGTAGGAGAGGCCCTTGTACTCTCTGCCTTTTTCGAGAATCTCGTTCATCAGTTCCAGATCATCCTTGTGCTCCTGTGCAAAGGCAAGGGTGCTTTTGATCTTCTCATCGTTTATGAACTCTTCCGCTTTTTTAGATGTGCTGTTGTACTCAGCCATGTCTTACCTCGTTGAATCGTAATTAAAGTCTCCACTGTGACACGTCGGTATGGAGCAGGTGGTGAGCCTTTTCTGAGTTCGGCGCGCCGAAGTATTCTTCATAACTCATCGTAACTGTCGGGTTCTCATGTGAGAATCTGATTTCCAGTGTATTGTCGATGTTGTAGAGCTCGCTTCCTCTGAGGGCTGCCATCTCAGTTCCGTCGTGGATAGGCTGTCCGCCGCCGCCGGAGCATCCGCCAGGGCAGGCCATGATCTCTACGAAATCATAGGCTACTTCGCCGGCCTTGATCGCTTCGATCAGCTTTCTTGTGTTGCCCAGTCCATTGGCTACAGCAATGCGCAGCTTGATTCCGGCAACAGTGAAGGTCGCTTCCTTCCAGCCGTCCATTCCGCGAACGTTCTGGAACGCGTCTACAGGAGGGTTTTCTCCGGTGATCAGGAAGTACGCGGAACGAAGTGCCGCTTCCATGACGCCGCCTGTCGCTCCGAAGATGACGCCTGCGCCGGTTCCTTCGCCGAAGAAGGAATCGAACGGCATCTCAGGAAGCTGTGCGGCCTTGATTCCGTCCATGGAGATCAGGTTGTCCAGCTCTCTTGTAGTGAGGACGACATCGACATCCTTGAATCCGGAGTCTTTGAGCGTATGCTCGTCGCACTCATATTTCTTCGCCGTGCAAGGCATGATGGATACGCAGCAGATCTTTGCAGGATCCACGCCGAGCTTTTCGGCCATGTAAGTTTTCGCGATTGCTCCGAACATCTGCTGCGGTGATTTTGCAGTAGAGAGGTTAGGAATAAGTTCAGGATACTCGAGCTGTACGAATCTCAGCCAGCCCGGGCAGCACGAGGTGAACATCGGCCATGGGTGTTCGTCCTTGTGTCCGATTCTGTCGATAAGCTCGCTGCCTTCTTCCATGATAGTCATGTCGGCAGTGTAAACTGTATCGAATACGTAGTCGAAACCGATCTGCTTCAGAGCGGCAACCAGCTTGCCTGTAGTCTGCTCAACTCTGTTCATGCCGATCTTTTCGCCCCAGGCAACTCTGACTGCCGGCGCGAACTGTACCATCGTGATGGTTTCAGGATCAGCAAGCGCGTCGAGAACCTTGTCTGTGTCGTTTCTCTCGCTGAGAGCTCCGACAGGGCAGTGGGTGATGCACTGACCGCAAAGGGTGCAGTTGGCATTTCTGATCTGCACGCCGTCAGTTACGCCGACGGTAGTGCGGAATGAGGAGCCGAGCTTTTCCCATACGCCCATGTTCTGAATCTTATCGCAGACCTGAACGCAGCGCAGACAGGTTACGCACTTTGTAGCGTTTCTGATGAGCGGGAAGGATTCATCCCATCTGTAGTCATCAGGGTTCTCCACGAAGGAAGTGCCGACGATACCCAGGTCTCTGGCGATGCCCTGCAGAGCGCAGTTGCCGCTTCTCGGGCAGGTAGCGCACTTGCAGTCGTGCTCAGCCAGAACGAGCTGTACGTTGATCTTTCTCGCCTGTCTTACCTTAGGGCTGTTGGTGTAGATGACCATGCCTTCCTCTACCTCTGTGTTACATGAGGAGACGAGCTTGTCTTTGCCTTC
>CADAHK010000134.1 GCA_902787725.1 uncultured Eubacteriales bacterium
ATACTGTAACATCAGTTTTAAAAAAACAAAAAATTTCCCGAAACAAGTAAACGAAAAGTTCCTTGAAACAGTAAAAAATGAAGAATCAACAGATATAGATGTTTACATAGAAGAATCTGTGGAAATGGACGAAATGTGGAGCTTTTATCATGACAAAAAACATCAGGTATGGCTTTGGTGGGCAGTGGATCATAAAACCAATACACCTCTTGCCTATACATTCGGAACAAGAGAGTATAAATATTTGGATGAACTTTTGAAATTGCTTTCCGGATTTCATATTGGCATGGTTTATGCAGACAACAATTTTGCTTACAGCAGCAGGATGTCACCGGATACGCTCGTTTGCGAGTTCATGACGCCGTTCGAGAAGCTGGTTCACGCAAAGGAAGGCATCACGCTGAGCGAGGCCAATGACATGCTCTGGGACTACAAGCTCAACGCGCTGCCGGTAGTCGATGACAAGCAGAGACTTGTTTACTTCGTATTCCGCAAGGACTACATAGCCCACAAGGAGTATCCGGATGAACTTCTGGACGCCGACAAGAGGTATGTAGTAGGCGCCGGCGTCAACACACGCGATTACGCGGAGAGAATTCCTGCGCTTGTTGAAGCGGGGGCCGATGTGCTCTGCATAGATTCGAGTGAAGGATACTCAGAGTGGCAGGCAGAAACGCTCAAGTTCGTAAGAGACAAGTACGGCGATGACGTTAAGATTGGCGCGGGTAATGTTGTAGACGGCGAGGGATTCAGATTCCTGGCTGACGCGGGAGCGGATTTCGTTAAGATCGGAATCGGCGGCGGCAGCATCTGCATCACGCGTGAGCAGAAGGGTATCGGACGCGGACAGGCTTCAGCTGTAATCGAAGTCGCAAAGGCCAGAAAAGAGTACTTCGAGGAGACAGGCATATACGTTCCGATCTGCTCTGACGGCGGCATCGTATACGACTATCACATGACTCTGGCTCTGGCCATGGGAGCGGACTTCCTCATGCTGGGCCGCTACTTCTCAAGATTCGATGAGTCACCGACGAACAAGATTCAGATAAACGGAAATTACTACAAGGAATACTGGGGTGAGGGTTCCGCCCGCGCACGCAACTGGCAGCGCTACGATCTCGGCGGCGACGCCCGCATGAAGTTCGAGGAAGGCGTCGACTCATACGTTCCGTACGCCGGCCCGCTCAGCGACAACGTGCGCCAGTCACTGCTGAAGGTCAAGTCGACCATGTGCAACTGCGGTACACTGACGATCAAAGAGCTTCAGGACAATTCAAAGCTTACTCTCGTTTCGGCAACAAGCATAGTCGAAGGCGGCGCCCACGACGTAATCCTGAAGGATTCAGTAAACAGTACACTGAAGTAAGGGGGATCAGATGAGCAAATTTGACGCGAAGAAATTCCTGAGCGCCCAGGACGGAGCGTACGGTTCATACAAGCAGGCCCTTGCCGAGATCAAAAACGGCAAAAAGGTCAGTCACTGGATCTGGTACATTTTCCCGCAGATTGAGGGTCTGGGTCACAGCAGCAACTCACAGCACTTTGCCATCAGCAGCCTCAACGAGGCGAGACAGTATCTTGCTGATGACGTGCTGCGCAAAAGGCTGATAGAAATATCCGAAGAGCTGCTTAAGCAGGAGGGAAGCGCCGAGAGCATCCTCGGAAAGGTTGACGCCATGAAGGTGCGTTCAAGCATGACCCTGTTCAAAGAGGCTGACCCAGGCACGGAAATATTCGGGAAAGTGCTGGACAAGTTTTACGGCGGCAAGGCTGATGAGAAGACCCTTAAGCTCGTGCGCAGACAGCAGAGGCGCGATAAGGAGGGGTCCTGGTAGACAGGGTGTGAAAAAGGAGATTCGATCATGAAGTTCAGAATGATACATGAAAACTACAACGTCAGTGATCTCGACAAGTCCCTCGCGTTCTACGAAGAAGCTCTGGGGCTGACGGAAAAGCGCAGGAAGACGGCGTCTGACGGTTCCTTCATCATCGTATACATCGGAAACGAGGACAATGACTTCGAGATGGAGCTGACATGGCTGAGAGACCACCCTCAGAAGTACGACATCGGCGAAGAGGAATTCCATCTGGCGTTCCGTACTGATGATTACGACGCGGCACATGAACTCCATAAGAAGATGGGGTGCATCTGCTTCGAGAACACGGAGATGGGACTGTACTTCATCAAGGACCCGGACGGATACTGGCTGGAGATTGTGCCGGAGAGATAAAAGAACGGACAGGATCGATCCTGTCCGTTTTATGTTGCTTTTGCCTTAGGTTTACGCGAGAGGGATTTCGACGACTTCCGCCATCTTGACCAGTGTGTGCTGGATCTGTGTGGAGATTTCCTCGACCATGCGCTGGCTGATCTCGTCGTTTTTCTCCTGCTCAAGGCTCTTGTAGAAAGCTTCCTTGACGTCGGCGCTGATGTTGTCCATGCGGGAGCTGAACGCGCTCTTAGGAACGAGCTTTCTCATAGGCTTCGGGATGTCGGCGGAAAGCATCTTCTCCTGCATCTTGTCTTTGCCGAGGAACAGCACGACTATCGATGTGATTATTCCGACCATGATGCCGCTCGGGTCCGCGAAGAACGGAATGAAGCTCAGTGTCGACATCAGTATGGCCAGAAGGGCGGTCACGATGGAGTCGATCAGTATCGTCATCTCGTTGATGGCGAAGAGCTCCTTTGCGTTGACCTTTATATCGATGTCTGAAACACTCAGATATGATCTGAGGCTCAGAGCCGTGTACGGAATGCGGTGCTTGATGCAGATAGGAACTGTGTGCTCTTCAAGCTCCTCAATTACCGGTCTCAGCCAGGATGTGATAGGTCCCGCCAGCAGTTCCCTCGTCTCGTCCTCGCTGAGGAAGTCGGCGATGTCCTGCTGCAGAATTACGTCCGTTTCCTCAAGTCTGCTGATTTCACCTGAACGCCACTTCTCGAATATAGGGAGTGCGACTTTGGCGACAATCGGATCGACGAGAGTATCAACCGCGTCTCTGTACAGCTGAGGGATGTGCTTGCTGACAATGTCCTCTATGGTGTTTGATCTGACGAGCTTATCCAGGTCCTCCTTGAACTCTCTGAGATCCTCGTCTATGCGGCCGCAGTAGGCCAGACCTCTGGCGACTGAGAACTCAGGATCCGTCGCAGTTATTATGACTGAATCCTTGAAGACTTCGCCGCACCACTGGCGGATGGCAGGAAGCTTGCTGACGCCGCCGGTCAGGAATATGAGTTCAGGCTGTTTGCCGTCTATGCCTTTCTTTACGTCTTTGAGTGATTCCACGAACACCTCACGGAAAGAACGGCCGCCCAGCTTGCTTGTCTTCTTGTTGACCAGCTTGCCGGCGATGTCCTTGTCCATCTTGAGGGTAAGCTTGACAGGAAGGTTGTAGTGGAGCACGATGCTTTCGACGCACTTGTTTCTGCTCCAGTAATCCTCGTCTGAGAAGTACTTCTCCTTGAGTCTTCTCGCA
>CADAHK010000135.1:0-1565 GCA_902787725.1 uncultured Eubacteriales bacterium
TCATTACTCAGGTATCCTCCAGTTTATAGGTTCGCATCCGTTCTCTTCAAGAAACTCGTTTGTCCTCGAAAAATACCTTCCGCCCCAGAAACCGTTGTGCGCGGAGAGCGGGCTAGGATGCGCCCCTGAGATTATGCAGTGCTGCGGTCCTGTAATGAGGGATGCCTTTGCCTTTGCGTTGGCTCCCCAGAGAATGAATACAACAGGCTCCGGCCTATCGTTGAGCAGGCTTATGACCCTGTCTGTAAACTGTTCCCAGCCCTTGCCTTTGTGTGAATTCGCCTCGTGCTCACGCACCGTCAGAACGGCGTTGAGAAGCAGCACTCCTTCATGGGCCCAGCTAAGCCGGCGTTGAGAAGCAGCACTCCTTCATGGGCCCAGCTAAGCAGATTGCCGTGGGACGGGGTGCTTATTCCCAGATCGCTGCGGATTTCCTTGAATATGTTTACAAGTGAAGGAGGCTGTTTTATCCCCTCAGGCACAGAAAAACAGAGCCCCTGAGCCTGGCCGGGTTCGTGATACGGATCCTGGCCGATTATTACAGCCTTGACTCTGTCATATGGAGTCTCCTTCAGGGCCCTGAATATGTTCTCCATTGACGGATATACGCGTCTTGTGGAGTACTCTTCTTTTAGGAATTCCCTGAGCTTCTGATAGTATTCTTTTTCAAATTCCCCCGCCAGGACCTCGTCCCAGCTGTTGCCTATCTGAACCATGGCTACAGTATAGCACAAATTTGCAAAGGTGGGTCTTTCATTCTATAATTGCCCTATGAAGAAAGTATATGTATCACGCCTCGCAGGCAAATCCCTGGTGGGATTTCTGGTCTCGCAGGGTTACGAAATAAATACAGTCACTGAGTACGGCGTAATAAACGAGCACACATCGGATATCGACGCTGCCCTGGGTCTCGAAAAGGATGCGGACGGTATTCTTAAACCGACGCGTCCGGTTCACGTAGACCCGCGCATTGCGACTCATCCTGACATTTACATGTGTCAGCTCGGTCTGTGGAATGAAGCCGGGTTATTCTTCGGCGATCCTGAAAAACTGGCGGTCGCCTATCCTCAGGACATCATCTACAATGCTGTCTGCACGAGAAACTACGTGGTGCATCTCATGGAAAAGACAGATCCTGAGCTGCGCGACGCCATCATGATGTGGCATGGAAGTCTGCAAAGGCAGCCCGGCGAAGGTGATCACAGGGAAATAAAGGTCCTCGGAGTGCGCCAGGGATACACGCGATGCATGTGTCTTCCGGTTGACGATAACTCTTTTATCGTCTCCGATGAAGCAATAGCCAAACCCCTTGAAAACCAGGGCGCCAGCGTGCTGAGAATCAGCCGCAGAAGCATAAAGCTCAAGGGTTTTGATACCGGATTCATAGGCGGAACCGCCGGAAACATATATGTGAGCAACGATGAGGTAACCGATCAGCGGGCTATCGTATTCAACGGCGACCTCACGGTTCATCCCGACTTCAGAGCCATCACCGAATTCATCAGAAGCCGAAATATCCTTCCTGTTTGGTTCGAGGACTACGCGCTCGAGGATATCGGCAGCAT
>CADAHK010000135.1:1579-5019 GCA_902787725.1 uncultured Eubacteriales bacterium
GCACATCATGAAGAAACACGCCATAATTCCTATCTTCATACCGCACCGGGGCTGTCCGAACGACTGCGTATTCTGCAATCAGAAGGCAATAACAGCCCGTCAGCCTGACGTTACGCCTTCTGACGTGCGCGGAATAATCGAAACATACCTTCCCACCCTGTCCGGGCGCGGACTTGAGACCATAGAAGTCGCCTTCTTCGGCGGAAGTTTTACAGGCCTTCCTATTGAAGAACAGTCGGCCTTTCTTTCTGTTGCTCACGAGTACAAAACCAAAGGCCTCATAGACAAGATTCACATGTCCACGAGGCCTGATTATATCGATGAAGAAATACTTGATAATCTGCGCCGCTTTGACGCCGACACCATAGAACTGGGCGTCCAGAGCTTCGATGACGGGGTTCTTACCGCCGCGGGGCGCGGCCATACCGCTGAAGATGTCTATAAAGCCTGCTCACTGATCCGCGAATACGGCTTTGAACTGGGGATTCAGCTCATGATCGGCCTTCCGGGCGACTCACTTGAAAAGTGCCTTTATTCCGCCCGTGAGACCGTGAGGATGAAGCCTTCCATAGCCAGGCTCTACCCTACCATAGTTCTTGAAGACACCGCTCTGTTTGAGATGTACAGAGCCGGTGTCTACCACCCGCTTACTACAGAGGAAGCTGTCGCAATTACAAAGGAGATGTACCGCATCCTCGCCGCAGCCGGAATAAACATCATACGCGTGGGTCTCAAATCCACCGATCTCATAAGCGGCTCAGGCGAAGGCTCTGACCACACCTGGGGCCACACCTATCACCCTGCCTTCCGCCAGCTGGTCGAAGGCGAAATCGCCCGCGAGGATATCGAAGCCCAGCTGAAAAGGCTGCCCGGCGGCAATGAAAAACGCCGCATAACTGTTTCCAGCAACGGCGTTTCCTTCTCTAACATGGTCGGCAACAGCGCGCGCAACCGCAGGTACTTTGAGGAGAAGTACCCTCAGTTTTCCATGCGCTTCGCTGTCGACGAAAGCCTTCCCGACATGGCGTTCCGCGTGTCAGAATCCTGACAGGCCGGTCTGCCTTTGCGTCTTAAAGCTCTCCGCAGGTTCCTACAGGCGCTGCGCCTCCTACGGCGTCGATTACCGCCTGAGTCCTCTCTCTGTCGAACCAGCTGCAGAGTTCTATGTCATGCATTCCCTCGTCAGCCAGCTTCCTGGCAGCTGCGTTGGCCTGCTCCTGATCCTTTACGAAAATCGCCTTTGTGTAGAGTTCAGGCGCGTCAACGACAACTTCAGTCGGCTCCTCAACGCCTCTCATCACTATTACTATTCCGTACTTGCTGAATTCAGGCAGCGCCTCAACCATTGCTCCCTGCTCAGGCAGATAGTCAGCGTGGACGATCTTAACATCAGGTCCCGCTACCTCGCGGAGTTCAGCTGTGATGGCGTCGTCGAAGTCGCCGCACAGGTTCAGCAGCGTGAAACCGTCAGCGGCCAGCTTGCCGACATACTCCTTGGCCATGTCCATATTGTCCGTAGCGGCTATCACATTGTAGCTCTCGCTGTTCTCGTAAACACCCTTGTAGGTATCCGGTGACTGTCCCGGAACGTTGATAAGAAAAGCATATTTAAGCATTTTATACCTCCTTGGTAATCTCAATTTGTTTCCGCACCCATACTACCACCCCTAACGCTTTAAAGCAATGATTCATTCCTTAATTCATATACTGCCCATTCAGAGAAAAACATTTGACGTATCCGAAATCGGTGTTATAATGCCATTGTGGTTTTAAGCAAAGGCTATGACCGGAAAGAAGTAGATCTGCAGGTAGCTGCACAGAGAATTGCCGGGTGGTGCAAGGCAAGAGTGAAAGCAGACCGAATACATTTCGCGAGCCGCGTACTTAAAAGGTACGACGGGAGCGCCCGTGACAGCGCGAAGGTATAAGCACGGTTGCTGAAATATGCACGGATGCCGTACCTGATGAGGCTTCTGCCGTGAGGCAGCAAGTGAAATAGAGGTGGTACCGCGATAATTCGCCCTCTATCCCTGAAAGCAGGGACAGAGGGTTTTTGTTTAAGAAAGGAAAAGCACAATGCCAATCACTGAGTTACTAGAAAGAAACGCCAGAGAATTCCCTTTTGACGTAAGTCTTGTGGAACTGAATCCTGAAAACCTGGACCGCGACAGACGCACGTGGAAGGACTACGAGCTGATTGAATCCAATCCCCACGAAGCGGGACGCAAGGAGATGACCTGGAAGGAATTCGATGACAAGGCCAACAAGTTCGCGAACCTGCTCCTCACCAGGGGCATAAAAAAAGGCGACAAGATTGCCATCCTCATGATGAACTGTCTGGAATGGCTCCCTGTCTACTTCGGCATACTGAAGACAGGCGCCCTCGCCGTTCCGCTGAACTTCAGATATACAGCTGATGAGATAAAATACTGCCTCAAGAAGGCTGACTGCACGGGTCTCGTGTTCGGATCGGAGTTCGTAGGCAGAATGGAGAGCATCTGCGACTCCATCCCTAAGGTTCGCACCCTTCTCTACGTCGGAGAGGACTGCCCTACCTTCGCGGACAGCTATGACCAGTACATCGAGTACTGCTCGGATAAAAAGCCTGATATAAGCATCACGGATAACGATTTCGGAGCCATATACTTCTCATCGGGAACTACAGGCTTCCCAAAGGCGATTCTTCACAGGCACCGCTCACTCTCACACTCAGCCAGATGCGAGCAGAATCATCACGGCCAGACAAAGAGCGACGTGTTCCTCTGCATCCCTCCTCTCTACCATACGGGAGCGAAGATGCACTGGTTCGGCAGCCTCTTCTCCGGAAGCAAGGCCGTCATCCTCAAGGGCACAAAGCCTGAATTCATCCTGAAGGCCGCCTCGGAAGAACGCTGCACCATAGTATGGCTTCTGGTTCCGTGGGCCCAGGACATTCTGGACGCCATCGACAGCGGCGAAGTCAACCTTTCGGATTACGAGCTGGATCAGTGGAGACTCATGCACATAGGCGCCCAGCCTGTACCGCCAAGCCTCATCAAGCGCTGGAAGGAAGTGTTCCCTCACCACGATTACGACACTAACTACGGACTTTCCGAGTCAATCGGTCCCGGCTGCGTGCACCTCGGCGTCGAGAACATACATAAGGTCGGAGCTATCGGCAAAGCCGGCTACGGATGGCATACCCGCATTGTCGGACCTGACAGACAGGACGTTCCTCAGGGAACCGTCGGCGAGCTGGCGGTCGCGGGCCCGGGAGTCATGGAGTGTTACTACAATGACCCTGAAGCAACGGCTGAAGTCATGGATGATCAGGGCTGGCTCTACACAGGCGACATGGCAGAGATGGACGAAGACGGATTCATCTACCTGGTCGACAGAAAGAAGGACGTCATAATCTCAGGCGGTGAGAATATTTATCCTGTACAGATTGAGGACTTCCT
>CADAHK010000136.1 GCA_902787725.1 uncultured Eubacteriales bacterium
ACGGGCACCGCGTTGCGGAGGCGAAGATCGAAGAATGCCGCCACGAGGGAGCCTGTCCAGGCGCCTGTTCCCGGAAGGGGAACCGCGACGAGCAGGAAGAGACCGAACATCTCATACTTAACTATCTTTTCGCCGCCTTTTGCTGCCTTTGCTTCGAGCCTTGAAGCAATTCTGTCGAACTTCTCAAACCGGTGCATCCAGTCCAGAATTCTCCGGATGAAGATTATTATGAACGGAACCGGCACCATGTTGCCTATGATGCTGACTATGAGAGCGGTCAGCGGAGTAAGCCCCATGCCCACGCCGATGGGCAGGGCTCCTCTTAGTTCAATGATAGGAACCATGGAAATAAGAAATGTGGCCAGTATCTTACCGGCGTATGTAGTCGTGAACCATGTAATCATGCGTAGATTATAACACATTTTTTTGAATAAAAATGTTCGTGTTTCTGTACATGGTGTTGTATAATTAATCCATAAAGATTATCATTATTATTTTCAAGAAAGGAGAGGTGCATAAATGAGAAACAGAAAATGGGGTACTCTGCTGGCCCTTATGATGGTTCTGGCCATGTGCGTATGGACTCTGTCAGCGTGCGGAGGTTCAGGCGGCGATGCCGAAGACCAGGCAGAACCTGAAGCAACAGAAGAAGCAGCGGAAGGCTACACCAATGCAGAAGTAAACTCAGATCTGTCAATGGCTGACGCGGTCAAGGCGTATTACGACGCGGTCGACATGGACTACGCCTATGACCTTGGATATGAGCTGGCTTATGACTGGGATAATCTGGCTGAGGCGAACGGCTGGAGATCAGCGGGATCGGACGCCGAGCACGCGACTGCTGACTATCTCGTCAAGGAATGGGAAAAGATAGGTCTTCAGAATGTTGATAAACTGGCGTCAACATGCGACAAGTTCCAGTTCAACAGCTCATCGATGAAG
Source organism: uncultured Eubacteriales bacterium (assembly GCA_902787725.1). Taxonomy (GTDB): domain Bacteria; phylum Bacillota; class Clostridia; order Peptostreptococcales; family Anaerovoracaceae; genus Lentihominibacter. The sequence continues at coordinate 943 of CADAHK010000136.1, forward strand.
ATCGCTGATTCTGACGTAGATTTCCACGGAAACGATCAGAAAGCTGTTGAAGCCGGAACGAACGGACCTGCGTCATATCAGGTGAACGGCACTGACGGAGACCTGACTGCTGAGATCGTAAACTGCAAGACAGGCTTCGAGGCCGACTATGAAGGCAAGGACGTGAAAGGCAAGATCGCCCTCGTTCAGGTCGACCAGTCAAATGAAGCATGGATCGATGTATACATGGAACAGGCTCACAAGGCAGGAGCTGCTGCTCTCGTAACATGGGCCAAGAGCGGTTACGGCGAAGCCGGAACGTTCACTACGAACGTACAGGATGTATGCTCAAGCGATCTTCTGCCTACAGTCGCGATCAGCGCTGACCAGGCCAAGAAGGTAAAGAAGGCCATCAAGGAAGGTCACACAGAGTGTACTCTTAACGTTGATGCCGAGATGGTAGATAACGGCGGAACTACCTACAACGTAGTCGGCATGATTCCGGGCAAGAACCACGATCAGAAGATCGTTGTATCAGCCCACTATGACAAGTACTGGTATGGATTCCAGGATGACTGCTGCGCAATCTCTCTGGTTGCAGCTGTCGCAAAGGGCATGATCGACTCCGGATACGAACCTGAAAACGACATCTACTTCATCGCTCACGGCGCTGAAGAGTGGGGCGTAACGGATTCACAGTTCGACTGGACAACAGGCGCATGGGGCGTATGCGAAGAGCATTCGGATGTTCCTGACAACTGCCTGGCAATGATCAACTGCGAGCTCCCTGCATTCACACCTGCTGAAGGACAGATGTCGATAGTATGTGTTCCTGAGTTCAGGACGCTGGCGGGCACGATGTTTGATTCAGGACTGGTTGTAACCGCAGGCAAAGCTGTGTTCTCAACTGAAACTGCGGACGCCACTACAATGGAAGACGGAATCACCTACAGAGTCCATGGAGTACCATATTTTATCAATGGATTTGAAGATCAGGTATTCGTATCCCATAATTACCACACAATCGCCGACAACGCCGAGACATATGACGCGGATGTATTCCAGACAAACATCGACTGGTACGGCGCTTACGCGATGTACATCGACACTGAGCCTGCTCTCGAGCTTGATATCTCTCAGGTCGCGAAGGATCTGAAGGCTAACTTCAACGAGGATTACGCAAAGGCAGCAGGCGTTGATACTGAAAAGTATCTTGCAGCCGTCAAGGAATTCAACGCAAAGGGCAAAACGGCTTATGAGGCAGCGGTAGCATGCAACAAGGCTTACGAGGAAGCGGTTGCTGCGGGCAATGAAGACGCGGCTGCTGAGCTGAGAACCCAGGGACTTGAACTTAACAAGAAAGCACTGGATGCATTCCAGGTTGTTCAGGACAAGTTCTTCTATGACAGTGACTTCTCGGCTGACTACGGCCAGGTTCAGACATTCAACAACCTGACATACATCGACGGAGTACTTGAAGGTCTTGAGAACGGCGCTGACATCTGGGGTGAGAACGGCGACGGAATCGCTGACTTCGCATACCAGCTCAACTGCATCCACGACTACAACTACTGCAACTTCAGCGCTGATATCGCTGAAAGAGGAATCGACATGTACACTGACGAATACTACGCGAACAAGGATCAGGGACAGTGGGGCTACGGCCATCAGAACCCTGTAGTACACGTTGGTGACATTTCCGCTCAGATTCAGAGAGCAGAGACTGTAGACGATGTAGATGTTGACGCGGCTACAAAGGCTTACGGCGCAGCCAAGGACGAACTCATCAAGTATCTTGGAACGGCTCTTGCCGCTGAGATCACTTACATGAGCGATGTTACAGACTGCCTCCAGTAAGATGATTCTTACTCGGGTTATTTAAGCAGAAATAACTGACACTGAAACGACCGGGCCGCTTATGCGGTCCGGTTTTGTGTTATAATCAATGCAGAGATACAGGAGGATCATCATGGATCACGTAAGACTGGGCGACGCAGGTTTCAGTGTGATAATACTGGACCAGAGCCTGCTGCCTTTGGAAGAAAAGTACATAGAACTCGAAACACTTGAGGACATGGTCGGCGCCATAAAGAAACTGCAGGTCAGAGGAGCCCCGGCCATAGGCATTTTCGCGGGATACGCGCTGGCAGCTCTTTCGAAGCAGCAGTGCAGGCCTAAAGCCATCAGCAGCTGCTGCGGAGCAAGCGGTTCATCGGACGAAGGGTTCATGCAGATACTGCAGGACCAGGGTAAGATACTCAAGGACGCCAGACCTACAGCGGTCAATCTCGCATGGGCGGTCGACCGCGTAATTAAAGCGGTCCGCGTCGAGATGTTCAGAGCCCGTCAGGAAGACCCTATGCGTCTGAACGCCAACGCTGGAGCGAGAAGACTGGCTGAAGCAGCGGCAAGAGAAGCAAAGGCAATCCACGAGGAAGACAAGGCCATGTGCAAAGCCATCGCAGGTTACGGGCTTGTGAGGAGATAAAGCGGGTATGCGAAGAAATCGGACACGCCGGGCCGATAGGAATCCTGACTCACTGCAACGCGGGTCCTTTGGCCACGTCCGAATACGGAACGGCTCTCGGGCCAGTGCTCCTCGGAAGCGAGCAGGGAGTGGAGTTCAAGGTTTTTGCCGATGAGACAAGACCTCTGCTTCAGGGAGCCAGACTTACAACCTACGAACTGCAGAAAGCCGGCGTGGATGTAACTCTCATCTGCGACAACATGGCTTCAACAGTAATGAAGCAGGGGCTTGTGCAGGCTGTCTTCGTAGGCTGCGACAGGGTTGCCGCCAATGGCGATACCGCCAACAAGATAGGAACTTCTGCAGCGGCGATACTGGCGAAGCACTACGGGATCCCGTTCTATGTGCTCGGTCCGTCCTCGTCCATCGACATGGACTGCGCGACAGGGGAGGACATCCCTATAGAGGAGAGAGATCCTGAAGAGATACGCAGCAAATTCTACGAGAAGCCTGTGGCGCCCGAAGGCGTCAGATGCTTCAACCCGTCTTTTGATGTAACTGACGCGGAGCTCATTACAGCCATCATAACCGAGAAGGGTGTATTCAGATATCCGTACAGCGACAGCTTGACAGTTTTCAGTAAATAAGTTACAATATATACAGTATTTTCCAATTATGGCAGGGGCATGAGAGAGGGTTGGAGATGGAGAATCTCAAGATAGCCGTTGTGTCGCCGGACGAGGCGTACAACAGAGTTTTTTGCATGTCACTGCTTCAGGCCTGCAGACAAATCGAGGCAAAGGCGTACACTACAAGGCAGTTCATTCTCAACTGGGCTGACTACGAAGGCCCCGGAGCGTTCTACGACTGTTTCGATCTGGTCCTGTGGGCCGGTGATGAAATCAGCGATTCCTACGGAGACAACATCGTATATCTGACCGACAGATTATCTTTGACCGGCATGGACTACGCTGCCGGAAAGTTTGCCATATACAGGTACAGTCCTTCAGGAACTATCATCGCACAGATTTTTGATATTTATTCCCATCTGACCGGCCGCGGATTTCCGCTCGTAAAGAGGAACGACGTAAGGCTTATTGCCTTTGCATCATATTGCGGAGGTTCGGGGTGTACTACCGCAGCGAGAGCCGTCGCCCAGGAACTGACCAGATTTCACGGCAAGAGGGTATTCTGCATAAGCCTTGAGGACGTGGAGTCCGCGGGTGAATTCATGACGGTGCCGGATGGGATAAAGACCGAAGGTGAATTTCTTTACAGACTGCTGGGCAAAGGCAACAGGCCCTTTCTTGACTCATACATGGTAAGCGACGCTTTTGGCGTCTGCTCTTTCGCGCCGCCCGCCGGCAGGAATCCGCTGGGTGAACTGTCGGCCGATGACATGAGGAATCTGCTCGCGGCGCTCATGGACAGCGGCAGATTCGATGTAATCATCTCGGATCTGTCGACATGCCTCACTGACGCAGCAACTGCCATCATGGAAGTGGCGGAACGCATATGCGTCACGGCAAAGGCAGCGGAGCCCGGCGCCCGGGAGCGCGGCTACATGGGGCAGCTTGCGGGAAGCTGCGGCCAGGACATTGGAAGCA